>JAGRMP010000366.1:0-16440 GCA_020441225.1 Maritimibacter sp.
CCCACGTGGCGGGGTTTTTTGTTTGTGCAGGACCGGGGGGCCAATGCCCCGGGGCGGGCGCGCAAGGAAAACGCCCGGAAGCGGGGCTCCCGGGCGTTCGCAATGGCGTTCGGTTTTCAGGGGCGCCTGGCGCCCGGAAGGTCAGATCGCTTCCTGGATCCAGCTGTCGAGCGCGGCTTTCGGCGCGGCGCCGATCTTGTGCGACACGACCTGTCCGTCCTTGAACATGAACAGCGTCGGAATACCGCGCACACCCATCATCGCGGGCGAGGCCGGGTTTTCGTCGACGTTGACCTTGGCGATCTTGATCTTGCCTTCGTATTGCGCGGCGAGCTCCTCGAGGGCGGGGCCGATCATCTTGCAGGGACCGCACCATTCGGCCCAGAAGTCCACGACGACGGGCACGTCGCTCTTGAGGACTTCGGCTTCGAAGGTATCGTCGGTCACGGTGGTGGTGGTCATTTTTTTGACTCCAAGAAAAAAAGGTTGTCCAGAACCTAGGAATGCCCTTGCCCCGCGTCAAGTCGGCCAAAAGCGCGCAGGCCGAGCCCGGCGGGCAGGGCCATGAGCCGGGCTGCCCGTGTCCAGAGGATAGCCGTCTCGATCCTGCGCCCCGGATAGATCTCGCGCAAGCCCCGTTCATAGGCCCCCATCTGCCGCAGGATGCCTTCGGGGATGTCCTGCGGTCGGTCGGGCACGATCCGGTTGGTCTTGAAATCCACCGCCAGCACCTGCTCGGGCCCCACGATCAGCCGGTCGATGATGCCATGGATGCGCGGGCCGTCCGCCAGCCCGGACGGCGCTGAAAACTCGACCTCCGCCAGGGTCTCCGGCGCGAAGAGATGCGACAGCTCCGGCGCACCCAGCACCTTGCGGGCCTCGTCCAGAAGCGTCTCCGTTTCGGCGGCACTGGCGGCGTCTTCGCCGAAGGCCAGAAGCGCCTCGGCGGTCTCGGGCCAATCGTCCTGCCTGTAGCCCGGCAGAAACTCCAGGAGCCGGTGGATCTGGCGCCCGCGTTTCAGCGCCGCTTCGCTGTCGTCCGGGTTCTCGTCCAGGGCCAGCAGCGCCCCGTCGCCTAGCACGATCTTGGCGCCGCCCAGGTCCGAGGGCGAGAGCAGGCGCGCCGGTTTCTCCGGGGTCGGCACGGGCTGGGCTGCCCAGGCGGGGAGCGGTGCGCTGGCGGCCTCCGTGTCCGGGGCATGGCTTTTCGGCACCGCCCCGTTCCAATCGCCGGTCTCGACGCGCCGGCCGGTCTCGCCGCCGAAATCCTGCGTGACCGCCCCCGCCGCCTCCATGCCCGCCTCGGCGATCCGGTACCAGGTCACGCCGTCGCCTTCCTTGCCGACATCGCCCGCGGCGGCGATGATCAGCCAGCTCTCGGCCCGGGTCATTGCCACGTAGAACAGGCGCATCTGTTCTTCCTGCTCGCGCGCCGCCTTCGCCTCGGCAGCGGCGCGCAGCACCGGCGGCGCCTCGTCCTTCGCGATCCTCCAAGCGGTGCCGCTGCCTGTCTCCACCAACTTGTCGCGATCGCTGGGCCTGCGCAGGCCGGTGTCGGGCAGGAACACCACCGGCGCTTCCAGCCCCTTGGCTCCGTGCACGGTCATCACCCGCACCCGGTCATCCGCCGCGTCCATCTGCCGCTTGATCTCGACCTCTTCCGCCGCGAGCCAGGTGAGAAAGCCGGTCAGGCTCGGCACCTCGATCCGCTCATAGGCCAGCGCCTGGGCGAGCAGCGCATCGATCCCGTCTTCGGCCTCGGCGCCGAGCCGCGCGATCAGGCGGCGGCGTCCGTCGTGACGGGTCAGGATGCGGTCAATGAGCTCATAGGGCCTGAGGTAATCGGCCTCGTCGCGCAGATCGGTGAGGATCGCCACGGTCGCTGCGTGATCCTTCGCCTCGCGCAGCGCGGTCCACAGGTAGGCCTTGCCACGCGGCTGGGCGAGGCGGAACAGCGCGTCCTCGCTGAGCCCGAACAGCGGCGAGCGCAGCGCGGCGGCGAGCGACAGATCGTCCTCGGGGGTGGCGAGAAAGGCGAGCGCCGCCGTCAGGTCCTTGACCGCGAGCTCGCCGCCGATCCGCAGCCGGTCGGCCCCCGCCACGGCCACACCACGGGCCTTGCAGGCGCGGATGATGTGGTGAAACAGCGCCGAGCGCCGGCGCACCAGCACCATGATGTCGCCGGGCGTGATCGGTCGAAACGGCCCGTCCTTCGTCGGCAGCGTGCCGGTGTCGATCATCTCGGCGATGCTGTCCGCGATCTTTTCGGCAAGCTTCACCGGCGCGTCGGTGGGCGAGGGCAGATCGACCGGATCGGTCCAGTGCCCGGGCTCGGTGTCGTCGTCCTTCTCCACCACCGGCCAGAGGTCTACCCGGCCGGGCCGGTCGATGTCGAACGCCAGGTGTTTCACCTCGCGGCCGACGCCCGCCCCGAGCACACCCGCCAGCGCGTGGTCGACAAAGTCGAGCACCGCGGCCGACGAGCGGAAGGAATATTCCAGCTCCAGATCGCGCAGCGCGACCCCGACCTGCCCGAACGCGCCTTCGAACTGTCCCTGCATCCGGGAAAAGCCGGTCGGGTCCGCGCCCTGGAAGGAATAGATCGACTGTTTCATGTCGCCGACCACGAACAGCGTGCGCCCTCGTTCGGACCGGGCGCTTTCGCCCGTGGTGAACTCGCGCGCGAGGCTTTCGATCACGCGCCACTGGTCGGGCGACGTATCCTGAGCCTCGTCGACCAGGATATGGTCGATGCCGCCGTCGAGCCGGTAGAGCACCCAGGTCGCCAGTGTCGGATCGTTGAGCAGCGCGCCGGCACGCAGGATCAGATCGTCGAAATCGAGCCAGCCGCGCGCCTGCTTGCGCGCCTCGTAGGCGGCAACGTAGGGCCGGGCGAAGCGGTGCAGCGCGCGGGTCTTGCGGGCGGCGTCGAGGGCCAGCTCGGCTTCGCGGGCGCGTGCGACCCTTTCCATGAAGTCGTGGAACGGGTCTAGCGTGGCTCCCAAAGCCTCCGCCGCCTTCTTGGTCGGAACCGACTTTGTCTTCGCTTCCGCCTTCGGCACGCCATTTCCCTTGTAGAGAAAGGCCTCATAAAGCTCTGTTAGGTCGTCCTTGTCTGGTGCGTCGAATTTCAGTTTGGCGAGGGTATCCGCGAGGGTTTGCATGGTCGGGCTCTGCCGGGCGAGGATCGGGCCAACCTGCTGGATCAAAGCCCGTTCCGCCCCGGCGAAAGCGATCCCGGGTACGTCGTCGTCGCCGAACCCCGGCGCGAGGTCGAACCAGCCCCAGATCGTCTCGTCAGGCACCTCGGCCTCGAACCCGCCGCGCCGCCGCACGATCTCGCCGGTGAGCGCGGTGAAATCGCTGTCGTTGTAGAAACGCGCCACCGCGTCCAGCGCGGCCCGGTCCGGCCCCAGCGCCATCTCGTCCAGCACTTCCGCCTGCAACAGCTTGGCGGACCGGTCGTCCATCTCCTGAAACTGCGGGCTCACCCCCGCTTCCAGCGGGAACCGGCGCAGGATCGCGGCGCAGAACGAGTGGATGGTCTGGATCTTGAGCCCGCCCGGCGTCTCGATCGCCGCGGCAAACAGCCGCCGCGCCTGCGCCAGATCGCCGGTCTCCTCGACTCCGAGCTTCTCCAGCTCGGCGCGCAGCGCGGCCGCGGGCTTCATCGCCCATTCGCCGAGCGTGCCGAACAGCCGGTTCTGCATCTCGCTCGCCGCCGCCTTGGTGTAGGTGAGGCACAGGATGTTCTGCGGCGAAACCCCGGTGAGCAGCAACCGCGCCACCCGGTTGGTCAGCACCCGGGTCTTGCCCGAACCCGCGTTGGCCGAAAGCCAGGTGTTGGCGGTCGGATCGGCGGCCTCGATCTGGCGCTGGGTGGCGGCGTCGTGTTTCATCCGCCCACCTCCTCGGGGGTCGCCGCGGTGTCGAGCTCCCATTCGCCGAAGCGCGACAGGTGATCGTAATCCCCGGCAAAGCTCGTCTTCTCCGGCATCCGCTGCGCGGTATAGCCCTGCGCCCGGTCGCGGTAGGCCGCGATCAGCTTTTCCAGATCCGCCTCGGTGGTTGCGACGATCTCCGGCCCGATGGCGGTGCGCTCGAACTTCGTGTTCGCGCCGAGCCCGATATAGGCCACCTCGGCGACAGGGGCGCGGCCCACCGCCTCAAAGGCACCGGCCTCGGCCATCATCGCCTCGAGAGTGAGCTGCTTGTCGAACAGCTCCTGCTGCTTCTTCGACGGAATCGCGCCGGTCTTGTAGTCGTAGATATAGAGCCTGCCCGCGGTATCGCGGTCGATCCGGTCGGCGCTGGCGGTGAGGGTAAAATCGACCCTATCCAGGCGCATTTCGCCCTTTGCCTCGGTCGCCGCGGGTAGCGCGCGCAGCTTCCGCTCGGCCTCGCCCTCAAGGAAGCTGTCCGCCACCCGCCCGAGCTTGGCGAGCCACAGCACCCGCGCCGCAGGCCAAGGCGCGCGCGCGTCCAGCACCTCTGCCGCCAGCGTCATCAGCCGCTCGCGGGCATTGCGCGGGTCTTCCTCCCCCGGGGCCTCGTCGATGAACCGCTCCATCACCGCGTGCAGGATCGTGCCCCTTAGCGGCGCGTCCGGCGAGGGGTTCAGCGGGCGCAGCGGCACGAGGCCCAGCACCTTCTCGGCGTAGATCGCGTAAGGATCGCGCACAAGTTTCGAGATCCGGGTGACCGAGAGCTTTTTCGGCCGCGCTTCGACCGGCGGGCGCGGCGAGGGGCGCGGGGCGCGTGCGACCGCGTCGGCCGCATCGAGCATCTCCGCCAACGCGAGCCAGTCCCGCCCGCGTCTGCGCATGTCCTCCAGCGCCGCCGCGCCGTCCTTCGACATGCCCTGCATCAGGTTCGTCAGCCGGTTCAGCCAGCGCGAGGGCACGGTCTCGCTTTCGTCGTTCCGCACCGCCCGGGTCAGCACCACCTCGCGCGCCGCGATCGCCTGCTGAAAGTCGTGCGCCGAGAGGCCGATCCGCCGTTCGGGCAGCAATAGACCCGCATCGTGGCGCATCTGCCGGTTCATCCAGGGGTCGGGTACCGGCAGTTCCGGCCAGGTCCCATCGTTGAGCCCGGCCAGGATCACCTTGTCCACGCCCTGGGCCCGCGCTTCGAGCGTGCCCCAGATCTGCACCAGGGGGTGCGGCGCTACCGGGTCGCGCACTTCGCCCCGTTGCAGGACGGCGGCGAAGAGATCGCGGTAATCGGATTGGGTGAAGCTCCCGCCATGCGGCGCCTCGCGGGAGAGTTCGTCCACGATCCGCCGCGCCTCGCGACCCGCCGGTTTCTCCCACAACCCGCCGCTGCCCGTGCCCACCGGTCCAGCCGCGCAGAGCTCGGCGAGCGCGACGGTCTGGGCGACGTGGTCGACGAGCGGCCGCGTGCCGCCCTCGGCCACCCGGTCCAGCAACGGCCCGAGCCAGGCCACCCAGGCGCGCCGGTCCTCCTTGTCACCGGCCCAGGCGGTTAGCGTGGCGGCGCTGGGGTAAGGCATGTCGTCGCGCAGCGCCTCCAGTTCCAGATCGCGGGTGTGGCGCAGATGCTCGCCGCGCGCCTCCGAACCGGTGTTGGTCAGCGGATGCTTGAGCAGCGCGAGCAGCTCCGGCGCGCTCACCCGAGCGCCGATCAATTCGGCCACCTGGCGCAAAAGCCGCCCCGGCGGGGTCAGCGGCAGCGGCCGCCCGGCACTGTCGTCAGGCTCGATCCGCCACCGGTCGAGCGCGGCGGTGACCTGCCGGGTCAGCGTCCGGTCCGGGGTGATCAGGGCCGCGCGCTGTCCTTTATCGACCGCCTCACGCAGCAGGAGCGCAATCGCACCCGCCTCGGCGCGCGGGCTCGGCGCTTCGATCAGCGTCATCGCGCGCGCGGCCTCGTCCACGCCCTTGAATTCCGGTCCCTCCTCCTGCCAGCGGTCGGTGACCGGCGCGGGCCTGAGCGCAAGCGAGACCAGTGCGTTGCGCTTCGGGTTCGCCGGGGCCTGTGTCGTCCAGGCGGTCACATCGCCGGGCCCCAGGCCCAGCGCTTTCATCAGCCGGGCGAAACGGTACTGCGGGTGGTCTTCGGCGGGCATCCGGCCGTCCTGCAAAAGTTCGTCCCAGACCGCGTCCGGCTGGGCGTCGTCGTAGCCGGGCAGGATCACGGCGCCCTGTGGCAGCCGCGCAATGCTCTGCATCAAGAGCTGGGTGGCGCCGCGCGACCCGGTCGAGCCGACCATCAGCACCGGGCTGTCGGGTGGCGCGGTCCGCCAACGCCGCACCAGCCGTTCGATCACCCGGCGTTGCCGCGCCTCGACATCCGGCGGCTCGCCGCTGTCTTCGCCGAAGAACCGTTCGACCACGTCGAAAAAGGTCAAGCTGCGGTGCCAGTGTTTCGAAAGATCGCCGACATCGAGGCCCCGGATCGCCTCCGGATCCACTCCTTCGCCCTGCATCTCGTCGACCAGGGTCGCGAGGCTGTCGGCGAGGCTGTAGATCGCGGCGCGCGGGGCAAGATCGGGCTGCACGTCGAGCAGTTNNNNGCAGTTGCGAGACGAGCTCGGCCAGCTCCAGCCGGCGGCGCAGCGGCGAGACGGCGGGCGGCAGATCGGCAAAGGCGGCGTCGCGGCCGAGGTCGGTCACCAGCCGGATCCGCGGCAGAAGCCGGGCGGGGCCGGTGTCGAACAGTTCGGCGAGGCGCCGTCCCATCCGCCGGGTGTTGACGTAGAGCGTGACGCGGGCGAGCGCTTCGGGCGGGGCGTCGCCCATCCGTGCGATCAGCCCCGCGACCAGCTGAGCCGGATAGTCGACCCCGGGGGGCAGGGCGAACAGCCGGGGTTTGTCAGTGGGGTCAAACATCCCGCGCGCCCGCGAGCAGCGTTTCGGCCTCTGTGATCCCTGCGGGGTGGCCGACATCGCACCAGCCGCCCGCGTGCACCGTGCCGTAGAGCCGGCCTTTCGCGGCCATCTCGTCCCAGATCAGGTTTACCGAAAACACCTCGTCCTCCACCGCCGCGAGCCCCTCCGTGCGGAGGATCTGCGCCCCAACGTAGACCAGCCCCGGCCCCCGTTCCAGCCGGCCATCGGGATGCAGGTGGAAATCGCCCGTGCCCTTGTGCCCGATGGCGCGGGCGCGGGGCACGAGCAGCAAGAGCGCATCCATCAGCGCCGGGTCCCAGGCGGCGGCAAGCGTGTCGAACGGGTTCGGCCCGGTCCAGACGGCATCGGCATTGATCGTGTAGACCGGGTCCGGGCCGAGGAGCGGCAACGCGCGGCGCAGCCCGCCGCCGGTTTCAAGGAGCACGGTTTCACGGGAGAGGGTCACGCCGCGCTTGGTAAGGTGCGCTTCGAGCACCTCCGGCAGGTAGTGCAGATTGGCGACCTTGCGGGCGATCCCGGCAGCGTCGACAAGGTCGAGCGCATGGTCGATAAGCGGTTTGCCGGCCACCTCGATCAGCGGTTTGGGCCGCGTCTCGGTGAGCGCGCCCATCCTCGTGCCCCGTCCGGCGGCAAAGATCATCACGGTGTCCGGTCGCGCATTCATCGGTCTTTGAGCCTTGCGACGATCTCGGGCGTGGGCGGTGGCAGATCGGCAAGCAACCGCGATTTCAGCCGGGTTAGAGACACATGTTCCAGATCCTCGACCAAAAGCGCCCAGGTGCGCGGCAGGTAATCGAGATAGCCGGGCTTGCCGTGTTCGGTCGCGAGCCGGGCGAAGATCCCGAGGATGCGCAGGTTGCGCTGCACCGCGAGCAGCGGCCAGGCCGCGCCCGGATCGATCCCGGTCGCCGCGCTGTAGCACGCCTGCATCCGGGCCACCGTCTCCTGTGTCACATCGCGCCGCGCGTCGCGGGCGAGCGAGACGAGGTCGTAGAGCGGGTGGCCCAGCCCGGCGTCCTGGTAATCGATCAACCCCACGCGCGCGGGACCGGCACGCTCGGGCAGCCAGAACAGGTTGCCGGCATGAAAATCCCTGAGCGCCAAAACCGGTTGCCAGGGTGGCAGCGCTGCGAAAGCCTCGGCCAGCAGCGCCTGCATTTCGCGTTTCGCAGCGGGGTCCGCGCGGCCGGTAACCGCGGCCAGGTAGCTGTCATAGACCAGCCCCGCCTGGTCGGTGAGCGTCGCCGGGCCCAGATCCGGCGCGGGCGGCGCGGGCACGGCGTGGAGCGCGGCGAGCGTCTTAGTCGCCGCTTCGAACAGAGCGCCCTCCCGCGACGGATCGGCCGCAAGCAGGGCGGGGAAAAGCCCGTCGCCGAAATCTTCGAGCAGCAGCAGCCCGGCCTCCGGATCGCTTGCAAGAATGCGCGGCGCCGACAGCCCGCAGCCCAGCAGATGCGCGGTGACGGCGACGAAGCGGCCCAGCGCCACCCGGTCTCCGACCGCATCCATCAGCACCGCGCTTTCGCCGGTGCGCCACAGCCGCAGGTACCGGCGGCTGGAGGCATCGCCCGCCAGCGGCGCCCGCTCCGCGTCCGCCCAGCCGGCCCCGGCGAGGAAGCGCTCGATCGCAGCCGCGCGCTCAGCCGGCATCGGAGAGCGCCTCGAGCCGCGCCGCCCAGCCCGGCGCGTCGGAGCCTGCGGTCACCACCCGGGTTTCGGGCGCATCGCCGGCCGCAAACGTGAGCACCAGCGCGCCTTCCGGGGCCAGATCGCCCAGCCGGTCGGGCCATTCGACGAGGCAGATCGCGTCGTCGAAGGCGTCGGTGAGCCCCAGTTCCTCGACCTCGTCGGGATGGGTGAGCCGGTAGAGATCGGCGTGCCAGATTTCGACCCGGCCGGTGTCGTAGGTCTGGACCAGGGTAAAGGTGGGCGAAGGCACGTCCTCGACCGGCGCGCCGTCTGCGGCGAGCCTTGCCTGGATCAGCGACCGGGCGAAATGGGTCTTGCCGCTGCCGATCTGGCCTTCGAGCAGCAGCACGTCGCCCGGGGCCAGCCCGGGGGCCAGCGCCCGGGCAAAGCGCGCGGTCTCGTCCGGCGAGGTGAAGGTGAACTGGCGAAACGGGGCCGTCATGGCCCCGTTGTACCCGAGTTGTCCGGTGCCGCAAGCGGCGCGTCGCCGCCCGGTTCAGGCGTGCAGCGGCGAGCTGTTGGCGGCGGTCGTCTTCGGCCGCGCCGCCGGAGCGGGCACCCGGCCCGGCTGCAGCGCCGGGGCTGCGGCGGCGACGGTGAAATCGACCAGGGTTGCGCCGCGGGTCAGCGGGGTCACCCGGGTGAGCAGGCTGCGCCCGTCGGTCAGCGCGATCCGGGTCCGCCAGGTGCCGTGGCGGTCGCGCCGTGCGATCAGCCCGCGCAGCTCTTCCCAGGCCGGGGTCGGCGCCGAGCGTTTCTGCCAGGCGGCAAGCGCGTCGTTCAGGGTGACCTCGCCGACCATGGTCGAGGGATCACTGCCCCAGAGCCGGGCATAAGCGCTGTTGGAGATCGACAGCGTACCACCCGTGCCGAAGACGGCCACTGCCTGCGGCAGCGCATCGAGCACCGCCTGCCCGGTTTCCAGCTCGGTACGGAACCGCCGCGACACCGAAATTTCCGCCGAGATGTCCTCGAACAGCAGCGCCACGGCGCCGTCGGGATGCGGTCGGCCGGTCACGCGATAGGTCTGCCCGGTCGGCAGCGCCCAGGTCTCTTCGTAGGTCCCGTTCTGCGCCGCAGCCTCGAGGTCCGACATCTGCTGGCGCCAGCTGCGGTAATCCTTGGGCTCCGGCATCATCCGCGCCTCGCGCAGCCGGTCGAGAAAGGCCGAGAAGCTGGGCTTCGAGATCAGGAAGGAGGCCGGCAGCATGGTCAGGTCCATGAGCGCCGGGTTGAACAGCGCCAGTTCCCGGGCGCGGTTGAAGATCACGAGGCCAATCGGCAGCGCGGCAAAGGTCTTGGTCAGCGTGGTGACGAATTCCTGCAGGGTCGACTCGGCCTTGACCAGCCGGTCCACCGGGGTCGCGGTAAACACCTTGTCGCCTTCCGCCGTGTCGGTCTCGGTCACGTCGAACCAGTGGCGGGTTTCCTCCGTGCCGATGGTCACTGCGGCGCGGTGCGGGGTTTCTTCGTCCTTCCCGCTCGCGACCGCGGCGGTGTCGTGATCGAGGTTGAACACCCGGGCCGGCGGCCAGGGCGGAACGTCGCCGTCGGCCGACATCCCATCGGCGAGCGCCATATAAGCGGCATTGCACCAGGTGATTACGCCGCCGTGATCCTCGCGCCATTGCGGGAAGGGGTTGGTTTCGGCGCTGGTGCGCAGAAGTTTCAGCTCCCGCTTCATCGCCAGAAGGCTGTGCTGGTCGTAGCCAATGCCGGCGACAGCGTCCGGATCGACATCGTCGAGCGTGATCCGGGCGACGCCGTCATGCCACTCCGCCCTCAGCCGGCTGGTGCCGTCGGACGAGGTGAGCTGCAGTTCGCCTACCTCGGCAAGGTCGCCGATCAGCTCGCCGAGCCGCGGAAAGCGTGGGCTGAGAAGGGCGGCGAGATGCGACCAGGCGGTGCCCCGGCGCGGGGCCGAGTCGAGCAGATGCCGGCCGGCCGGCGTGGCGTCAAGCAGGGTCTCGTTCTCGAAAATGAAGACGACCGAGTCCCGTTCCGCTTCGGTGAACCGGCGCAGATTGCTGGACTTGCGGCGGTCGAACATGCCGAAGACCAGCAGGACGGCGAGGGCGATGACGAAAGCGGAGCCGACAAGCGCGAGGGCGAAGAGCGTATGTGTCATGGCGAGTGTCCGAATGGATCGCTTGGTCCGTTAACCCTATCCCAGCACTGGTTAACGAAGGCTTAAGCGACCTCGCGCGGCTCAAGCGCCGAAGGTTAAGCGCCGAAGGTCAGGCGCCGAAGGTCAGGCGCCGAACTGCACGTTCTCGCCCAGCGCCGGGGTCCGTTCCTCGGCCTCGATCCCGCCTTCGCCGCGCCCGCGGTCCCAGTTGACCTCGACAATCGCGCCCAGCGGTTCGCCGGGATGGGCCTTGCCGGTATAGGGCGCGGTTCCGTTGACGAAAGCCAGCTCAGCCCCGGTCCGCTCAAGCAGGGTCTTGGCGATGAACAGGCCCAGCCCCATGCCTTCGTATTCCGGCCTCCGGCTGTCGCGGCCCTGGCGCGCGCCGCGGCGCAGGAACGGGTCGCCGATCCGACCCAAGAGGTGCGGCGGGTAGCCGGTGCCGTCGTCGATGACCCGCACCGTGAGCGTGCGGTCGGTCCAGCAGGTCTCGACCCAGACCGTGGTCGCGGCGAAATCGACGGCGTTCTGGATCAGGTTCCTGAGCGCGTGGATCAGCTCCGGCCGGCGCAGGACCATCAGGTCCTCTGCCGCGGCATCGCCTTCGCCGGGGCGGCGGCGGATGACGATTTCCTTGCCGCGGTCGCGGTGCGGCTCCGCGGCCTCCTCGATCACCGCGGTGAGCAGCGCCTGGCGCAGGTGCAGATCGTCTTTCCCGGTTCGGCCCATCGACCGCAGGATATCGCGGCAGCGGTTGGCCTGGTCGCGGATCAGCTCGGCGTCTTCGCGAAGTTCCGAGCCCGCGTCCAGTTCGTCGATCATTTCCGAGCTCACCAGCTTGATGGTGGCGAGCGGGGTGCCGAGCTCATGCGCGGCCGCGGCGACGACACCGCCAAGATCGGTGAGCTTCTGTTCCCGGGCGAGCGCCATCTGGGTGGCGAGCAGGCCCTGCGCCATCGACTGGATCTCGGCGCTGACCTGGCGGGTGTAGAAACCGACAAAGATGATCGCGATGACGATGGCCGCCCAATGGCCAAGCTCGAAGACGTCCGGCAGCGCGAGGATCTCGCCGGTCGCAGTCCTGAGCGGGATGTGGAGCCAGACCATCAGCGTCACCAGTACGACGGCGGCGGCGCCGATCACCAGGGTCGAGCGCAGCGACAGCACCATCGCGCCGACGGTCACCGGGGCGACGATCAGCATCGCGAAGGGGTTGTTGAGACCGCCGGTCGCCGCCAGCAGCACGCCGAGCTGGAGGATGTCGAAGGCCAGTATCAGGGTCGCTTCGCGCTCGTTCAGCCGCCGGTTTTCCGGGAAGACGAAGTGAGAGACGACATTGGCGATGATCGAGGCGCCGATGGCGACGGCACAAAGGCCGAGCTCGATCTGCACGCCGAACACGCGCTGGCTGACGGCGATGGCCACGATCTGCCCGGCCACGGCGGCCCAGCGCAGCACCGTGAGCGTGCGCAACCGGACCCGGCGTCCGGTCTGGTTGGTGTCGAACAGCGACGGCGCGGTCTCGGTCATCACGATCTCTTGCGTTGGCTCCGGAGCGGAACCGGATATGGCATGCGCCCCTTGTATGTTGCCGGCGCATGGAGGATCAATGCCGCCGGAACCGGACCGGTCGTACAGGAGGTTGCCATGCGTCCCGCCACACTCATCCCCGCCGCTGTTGTCGCCGTCGTGGCCGTGGGCGCGGGGGCCTGGTGGTTCGTCCAGGGCAGCGCGGGCGACGATCCCTTCGCCGCCTGCCGCGCCACCACGGTCGGCACCGGCGTCGCCTCGATCGGCGGGCCCTTGTCGCTCATCGACGAGAACGGCAATGCGGTGACCGAGGCCGAAGTGATCTCCAAGCCCACGCTGGTCTATTTCGGCTATACCTTCTGCCCCGACATCTGCCCGACCGACAATGCGCGCAACGCCGAGGCCATCGATCTGTTGTCGCAACAGGGCTACGACGTGGGTATGGCACTGATCTCGGTCGATCCCGAGCGCGACGATCCCGAGCGGCTGCGCGATTTCACCGATTACCTGCACCCCGAGGCGATGGGCTACACCGGCTCGATGGAGCAGATCCAGGCCGCGGCGCAGGCCTACAAGGCCTATTTCAAGAAGGAAGACGACCCCGACCCGGATTTCTACCTGGTCGACCATTCCACCTTCACCTACCTGATGCTGCCCGGCACCGGCTTTGCCGATTTCTTCAAGCGCGACGTGACGCCGGCGGACATGGCCGAGCGGACGAGCTGCTTTGTCGAGGCCGCCGCAAAGTAGGCCCCGCGACGTATTCCACTCCTGCGATAAATTGACCTGCGGCGACCTTCCGCATAGGGTGCGTCAGACGAGCGTAATGAGCAGGGGGAATCCCATGTCGGACAACGATTTGCAGGATCTTGGCGAAGACAAATCGCTCCTTCTCGTGGATGATGACGAGCCGTTTCTGCGGCGGTTGAGCCGGGCGATGGAAAAGCGCGGCTTCGAGACCGAGACCGCCGAGACCGTGGCCGACGGCAAGGCCAGGGCCGCGGCGCGTCCGCCCGCCTACGCCGTGGTCGATCTCCGGCTCGAAGACGGCAACGGGCTCGACGTGGTCGAAACCATCCGCGAAAAGCGCCCCGAGGCGCGGATCGTGGTGCTCACCGGCTACGGCGCCATCGCCACCGCGGTCGCCGCGGTCAAGGCCGGCGCGACCGATTATCTCTCCAAGCCCGCCGATGCGCAGGACATCGTCAACGCGCTGCTCGCCACCGGCGACGAGCTGCCGCCGCCGCCGGAAAACCCGATGAGCGCCGACCGGGTGCGTTGGGAGCATATCCAGCGGGTCTACGAGCTGTGCGACCGCAACGTCTCCGAGACGGCGCGCCGGCTCAACATGCACCGCCGCACTCTCCAGCGAATCCTCGCCAAGCGCAGCCCGAAATGACCCGCGCCACCCTGATCGCCTGCCTCGTGCTCGCCGGTTGCGGTGGCGCGCCGTTGTTCGACCGTGCGCCCGCCACGGAGGCGCCGCGCGGCATTTCGCTCGAAACCGACGACGCCGGGCTCAGGATCACCGGCGGCGGCGCGGGCCGGATCGATTTCGGCCGCTCGCCCGCGGGTGTCATCCCGCTGCTCGAACGCGAGCTCGGCCCGGGTCGCGAACTCGACCTCGTCAATTGCCCCTACGGCGTGACGCAGCAGATCGCCTGGGGCGATCTGGTGCTGACCTTCACCGACGAGCAATTCGTCGGCTGGCGCGGCGCCGCCGGGTCCGCGGGTCAGACCTGCGGCCGCATGGCATAACGTTTCAACCAGCGGATGAACTTTTTTGCGCCTGGGTGCAGTACGCCTGGCCGGGTGACGATATGATAGCCTATTCCGCCTGAATCGCCCTCGTGCAGCGCCACGAGCTGGCCGTTCGCAAGGTCTGATTCCACCAGCGCGCGGGATTGGATCGACAGGCCGAGCCCGGCCCTGACCGCGCTCAGCACCATGCCGTTGTTGGCCATCTCCTGCGACGAGACAGCGTCGTAGTCGATCCCGATCTGCCCGGCCCAGATCCACTGTTCCCTGGCGCCTTCGGAGTAGAGCCAGGGTTTCGTGCCCAGATCCTCGCCATCGCGGACCATCCCGGGCGCGGCCACGACCACGAAGGCGTCCATCGACAGCGGCTCCACCTCCAGCCCCGGCCAGTCGCCATCACCGAAACGGATCGCCACATCGATCCGGTCCCGCCGCAGGTCGGTCAGCCGCACCGAGGGCATCAGCCGCAGATCCACCTCCGGATGGGCCTGCCAAAAGCTCCCGATCCGCGGCATCAGCCAGGCTTCGGCAAAGGTCGGCGTGAGCGTCACGTTGACCGGCGCGGTCTCCTGCCGCTCCATGAGCCGGGTCACGCCGTCCGAGATGATGTCGAAGCCTTCGCCCAGCGCCGCCGCCAACTCGCGCCCGGTGTCGGTCAGCCGCATCGCCTGGCCGTCGCGGGTGGCGAGCGGCGTGCCGAAATGGCTCTCCAGCGCGCGCAGGTGCTGGGCGATGGCCGCATGGGTCACGTTGAGCTGCCGGCCGGCCGCCGACAGGCTGCCGGTGCGCGCCAGCGCGTCGAAGGCCCGCAGCGCCGCGAGCGAGGGAAGGGTCTGCCAATCCATGGCATTATGTTAGTTCAACTTACATCTCTGAAACCATAGAAATTTCGCTTTCAGCCCAATCTGTGGTGTCTTCGTTGCAGAAACACGAACAGGAGTTAGAAATGTTTGGAATCCTCGCCAGCACCTTCCGCCACGCAACGCGTACCGAAACTTTCAACCACGCGCCCGAACGCACCTACCGGCTGATGCACCTGAACGAAGAGGAGCGCCGCCGCGAACGCGAAGCGCTCGACGAGCTGGTCCGCTACCGGCGCGGCTACTGGTAGGCGCTCAGCTGTCCGGCACCAGCCGGTACACCTTGCGGATCCGGTCCACGGGCGTGCCGTCGCTGAGCGGCACGCCCGTCACCCGGTCGTAATCGGCAAAGCCGAGTTTGCCGTAATAGGCGAGGCCCGGCACATTATCGGCGCGGATCGTCGCGTCGATGGCCACCATCCCTGCGTCCCGGGCCGCCTCCCGGGTCGCGGCGAACAGCGCCTGGCCGATGCCGCGCCCCTGCGCCCCGGCCGCGACGAAGGTGGCGATCAGCCCCCAATCGGCGGGCACCGATCCCCAGTCCGTCCAGTCCGGATCGGGCCATTCCAGCGCCTGAAACCCCATCAGGCACGCGCCCTCCCAGGCGGTGACGCAAGAGGCGCCACGCGTGGGGGCGATGTAATGAGCGATCATCCGGTCGGGGTCGAAGGCTGTGCGATGCGCCGTTGTCGCGCCCTCGGCGATGATCGGGTTGAGCAGGTCGCACATCGCTTGCGCGTCTTCGGGCCGGGCGGGGCGGATGGAAAGCGTCATGCGTGTTCCTCAGTCGAGATCGAAGCGCATCAGAATGCGGTCGGTTTGGGCGGAATAGAGCCTGAAACCCCGGTTCTGGTAGTAGATGCGGGCGGCGGCGTTGGCCGGGTCGATTCCTGCCGAGACCCAGGTGTAATGCAAGCGGCGCGCGGCTTCGGCGGTGGTATCGAACAGCGCGGCGGCGGCCCCGGGCGGCAGGTTGCGCTGGGCTAAAAAGGTGGCGATGACGCAGGCGTCGTTCGGCAGGTCCTGGCCGGGAGCGATCTGTTGAAACCCGAGCACCTCGCCGTCGTCGTTTTCCATCAGGAACCAGGCGGTCCCAGCTTGCGCCATCCAGTCCGCGATCCGCTCCGCGTTCACATCCGGCCCGGCCAGATCGGCCATCTGCCGGGTGTCGGCCGACGTGGCGGGACGGGTGAAAACCCTCATCGCGCCCACGCTTGAGCAGTTAGCGCTATCGGTAACAATATCAACAACTTGATACCCTGTGCGAGCTCGCACACCCCTCGCACATCTCAGATCTCGGCCAGCAGGGCGTCGTGTCGGGCGACGAAATCCGCCCGCACTTCGCGCGGCGGTCTCAGCGCGATGCTCAGCCCATGGATGATTTCGGCGTCGGGCTTGCCGAAGAACTTGTCGCTCTCGGCCTTGGAAAACCCCGCGATCTGGGTCGCCTCCAGCCAGGCGGAAATCCGGTCGGCCTTCTTGATCGCCTTCTTGATCTTCACCGGCACCTGTGCGGGCAGGCCGAAGCGGATGTGGATCGCCGCAGCCAGCCGGTCGTCGAGCGCGCCATAGGCCGGGCCCACCGCCGCCTTCACCGGCGAGA
>JAGRMP010000366.1:16454-17508 GCA_020441225.1 Maritimibacter sp.
ATTCCGGCGCGTCGTGCAGGAGCGCAGCCAGTTTCCATTTCGCCAGTGTCCCAGGGTTCATCCGCGAATAGAGCGCCTCGACCAGCAGCGAATGCTCCGCCACCGAGTAGGGCCAGTCGCCGAAGGTCTGCCCGTTCCACCGCGCCACGAAGGCGAGGCCATGGGCGATGTCTTCGATCTCGATATCCATCGGCGTGGGGTCGAGCAGGTCGAGCCGGCGGCCCGAAAGCATCCTCTGATACGCGCGTTGTTGCTGTGCCATGCCTGTCTCCCGGTGCTGTCCGGCGGGCGCACAGATTGACCTCCTGCTAACCCATGTCAATCCGAAGCCGTTGCCAGCGCGTATCCACGGTGATACCCCGCGCACAAACCCGTATTTGATGGAGGCCCAAGAGGTGACCCAGGATTACATCGTCAAAGACATTGCGCTGGCCGAGTTTGGGCGCAAGGAACTCGACATCGCCGAGACCGAGATGCCCGGGCTGATGGCTCTGCGCGAAGAGTTTGGCGAGACCAAGCCGCTTTCCGGCGCGCGGATTGTCGGCTCGCTGCACATGACGATCCAGACCGCCGCGCTGATCGAGACCCTGGTCGCGCTCGGCGCAGATGTGCGCTGGGCCTCGTGCAACANNNTCGACCCAGGATCACGCCGCCGCGGTGATCGCCGCCGCAGGCGTGCCGGTCTTTGCGATCAAGGGCCAGTCGCTCGAAGAGCACTGGGATTATCTCGACCGCTCCTTCCAGTTCGAAGACGGGCCGAACATGATCCTCGACGACGGCGGCGACGCCACGCTCTACGTGCTGCTCGGCGCGCGGATCGAGGCCGGCGAGGCCTTCGGCGTGCCGACCTCGGAAGAGGAAGAGGTGATCCAGAAGCAGATCGCCAAGCGGATGGCGGCGAGCCCGGGCTGGTTCACCAAGGTGCGTGACCAGATCAAGGGCGTGTCGGAAGAGACCACCACCGGCGTCCACCGGCTCTACGACCTGGTCAAGACCGGCCAGCTCCCGTTCCCGGCGATCAACGTGAATGATTCCGTGACCAAGTCGAAGTTCG
>JAGRMP010000367.1:0-1767 GCA_020441225.1 Maritimibacter sp.
TCTGGTTCCTGTTCGGGCTCGGCGGGGCGCTGTTCTGGCTGATCTGGCGCGATCTCGGCGAAACCTCGACCCCGCAGGAGGGCGGCTTCCGGGCGCAGCTCGCCGAATACCCCGCGCTGCTCTCTTCGCCGCGGTTCTGGGGCTATGCCGCGGCGGCGATGTTCGCCTCGGGCGCCTTCTTCGCCTATCTCGGCGGCGCGCCCTTCGTCGGCTCCGAGATCTACCACCTCGACCCCGCCAGCCTCGGCCTTCTGTTCGGCGCCGCCGCGTTCGGCTATCTGTTCGGCAACGGCGTGTCGGGCCGCTACGCCGTGCGCTTCGGGATCGACCGGATGATCCTCGCGGGAACGCTGGTATCCACCAGCAGCATGTTCCTTTCCCTGTTGGCGCATCTGGCGGGTTTCGCCCACCCGGCGGTGTTCTTCGGCTTCATGGTGCCGCTCGGCTTCGGCAACGGGCTGGTGCTGCCGAATGCGACCGCCGGCACCCTGTCGGTCCGCCCCCGGCTCGCCGGTTCCGCCTCCGGCCTCGGCGGCGCGCTGATGATTGCCGGCGGGGCGACATTGTCGGCCTACGCGGGCACACTCCTCAGCGTCGAAAGCGGGGCGGTGCCGCTGATCGCGCTGATGCTGGCGTCGAGCCTGCTGTCGGTCGTCGCGATCCTGCTGGTGATGCGCCGGGCGCGGCGCGTCGGCCCGACGGGCTGAACCCGGCGCGCGCCGCGCGTCACCGCTCTGGACGAAGGCCTTTGCAAAGGCTACCCTTGGTCTTTGCAAAGGAGAGGCGCCATGGCCACGCAGAAACTCTACGCCGGCGTCAAGCTGCGCGAGACCCGCACGCGGCTCGGGCTGACCCAGAAGGCCTTCGCCGAGAAGCTCGGGGTCAGCCTGCCCTATCTCAACCAGATGGAGAACAACAACCGCCCGGTCTCGACCGGGGTGGTGCTGGCGCTGGCGCAGGAGTTCGGCTTCGACGTGGCGGAGCTCTCGACCGGCGACGCCGAGCGGCTGGTCACCGACATGCGCGAGGCGCTGG
Organism: Maritimibacter sp.; assembly: GCA_020441225.1. The sequence continues at coordinate 1,036 of JAGRMP010000367.1, forward strand.
CCGATCCGGTCTTTGCCGATATCGCGCCGCCGGTCGCCGATCTCAGGCTGGTCGCCTCCAACGCCCCCGCGCTCGCGCGCTCGTTCCTCGAACTGCACCGGGCGTACCGGCAGACCCACGAACGGCTCGCCTCGCTCGACGAGGCGCTGGGGCGCGAGGGCAGCGCGGTGCAGGCGAGCCCCTGGGAAGAGGTGCGCGACTTCTTCCATTACTGCGACAATTACATCGACGCGGTCGACCGTGCCGCCGAGCATTTCGTCCGTGGCGGTTCCCCCGAGGCGGCGGCCGTCGCCGCGCTCGACGGGCTCGGGATCGCCGTCGAGATCGTCCAGGCCGATCGGATCCGGGGCCTTGACCGCGACGCCGGGCGGCTCGCGCTCTCGGCCTTCGCGCCCGCCTCGACGCGGCGGTTCCAGCTCCTCCACCAGGTCGCGCTGCTCACCCAGGACCCGCTTCTGGAAGCGACGCTCGATCTCGCCCGGTTCCAGTCGGACGAAGCCCGCCAGATCGCCAAGATCGGGCTCGCCAATTACTTCGCCGGCGCAGCGCTCCTGCCCTATGGCCGTTTCCTCGAGGCCGCGCGCGAGACGCGGCACGATCTCGAACGGCTCGCGGTGCTGTTCGGCGCCTCGGTCGAGCAGATCGCGCACCGGCTCTCGACCATGCAGCGCCCCGGCGCCAAGGGGGTGCCGTTCTTTTTCGTCCGCGTCGACCAGGCCGGCACGATCACCA
>JAGRMP010000367.1:1814-4159 GCA_020441225.1 Maritimibacter sp.
GCGGCGCCTGCCCCTTGTGGAACGTCCACCGCGCCTTCGAGACGCCGGGCCGGTTCCTGCGCCAGCTTGCCCAGACCCCGGACGGGGTGCGCTACATCTCGCTCGCCCGCGACGTCTCCAAGCCCGGGGCGGCCTTTCACGATCCGACAAGGCGCTACGCCATCGCGCTCGGCTGCGAGGTGAAACACGCCGACGCGCTGGTCTATGCCGACGGGCTCGACATCTCCAACGCCGCCGCCTTCGAGCCGATCGGCATTTCCTGCCGGATCTGCGACCGGGTCGGCTGTCACCAGCGCTCGGTCCCGCCGCTCGAACGCAAGCTGCGGGTCGACCCGGATGCGCGCGGCGTGCTGCCCTACGAAGTCGCCGGCTGATGCTGCGCCTTGTCGCCGTGGTCGTGCTGATCGGCGCGGGCGCGCTCGCCGCCACCGGTTGGCTGGAACGCGCGCTGGTCTACCCGTTCGATCCGCGCGAGGCGCCGCCGCCCGCGGGGCTTGTGGAAACCCGGCTCGCGACCGGCGACGGCGAGGTGCTCGTGGTCTGGTCCGCGCGCGCCGCGCCGGGCAGGCCGACCGTGCTCTATTTCCACGGCAACGCCGGCAACCTCGCGGTCCGCGCAACGCGCTTTGCCGCGTTTACCGCGCGCGGCTACGGCCTCGTGGCGGCGGGTTACCGCGGCTCGTCCGGCTCGACCGGCACGCCCTCCGAAACGGCGCTGATTGCCGACGCGGAGACCCTCGTCGCCGCGTTGCCCGCGCTCGCGGGACCCGGCGCGCGGGTCTATTACGGTGAAAGCCTCGGCGCGGCGGTGGCGATCGCACTGGCGGTTCGCCGCCCGCCCGATGCGCTGGTGCTGGAGGCCCCCTTCGCCTCGCTCGCCGAGATGTCGCGGGCGGTCTACGGCACCCCGGCGCTTGCCCGGCTCGCCCGCTCGCGCTGGCCCAGCCGGGCGCGGATCGCACAGGTCTCCGTGCCGCTCTACATCCTCCACGGCGCGGCCGACCCGCTGGTACCGCCGGCGCAGGGCCGCGCCGTCTACGACGCGGCGGCAAGCGCGCAGAAGACCTTTGACCTCGTCGCCGGTGCAGGCCATGTGGATGTCTGGCAACCCGACGCCCAACGCCGGTTGTTCGCGTTTCTCGGCGGCATCTGACGCCGTGACGGGAGGGAGAGTTTCGAGATGGATCACACCGGGACCCGTATTCTCGCCGCCGACCGCTGGACCGTCTGGCGGCACCTGACATCGGCGCAGAGCCTCGCCCATTGCATTCCCGGCTGCGAGTCCGTGACCGGCAACGCCAGGGACGGGTTCGAGATGGTCGTGCGCCGCAAGGTCGGGCCGTTCAACCTGAATTTCGCCGGCACGATCGAGCTGGTCGACGTGGTTCCCGCGCGGCGGGTCACGCTGGTCGGGCGCGGCAAGGGCGGGATCGCCGGGCTCGCCGAGGGCGACGCCCGCATCCGTCTCGCCGATCACGCCCGGGGCTGCGCGTTTTCCTGGGATCTCGGCGCGCTGCTTGACGGGCGGATCGCGCGGCTCGGCCACAAGCCCATCGACGCCGCCGTCGCCACGATGACCGGACGGTTTCTCGACCGGCTGGAAGAGCTGTTGCCCGGCGCGGGACCGGGAACCGGCGCTGGTCCGGCACCCTGAAACGCGAACGGCCCCGCGCGGGCGAGGCCGTGGTCGTTTCCGGTCCGGGTGCCCGATATCAGGCGGACAGGACCGCGTAGATTTCGTCCTTCAGCAGGGCGCGCTTTTTCTTCAGTTCCTCTTCGCGGAAATGGTGGGTGGGCTTTTCGAGCGTCTCGGCCTCGATGACCTTCTTGTTGAGCGTCTCGTATTCGGCGATCTTCTCGGCGAAACCGGCGTCGGTCTCCCGCATCGCTGCCAGCTTTTCGGCGAGTTCCGGGAAATCGTCGGCGATCTCGTGCATCAAAGCGCTCATTGGCAGGGCCCTCCTGTTCTTCGTCTAGCCGGGATCAAGCCTAGGCGCGCGGGCGGGGCGCGCCTTGACTCGGATCAAACTGCCTCGGATCAAACTGCCTCGGATCAAACCCCTGCGGCTTTCCCGGGCGCGCCGCTTCGGCTCAGCGCTGCCGGGTTTGCCAGTCGGGGTGGATCCAGGGGGGCCGATTGTCGCGCGGCAGGACCCGGCCGAGAATATGGTCGGCCACTTTTTCGCCGACCAGGATCGAGGGCGCGTTGGTGTTGCCGTTGGTGACGCGCGGGAAGATCGACGAATCGGCCACCCGCAGCCCTTCGACGCCGATCACCCGTGCCTCGGGGTCGACCACCGCCATCGGGTCGTCGGCCGCGCCCATCCGCGCGGTGCCGCAGGGGT
>JAGRMP010000368.1 GCA_020441225.1 Maritimibacter sp.
GTCATCGCCGAAGGGGCGAGTGGGTTGGGGCGACGAATGGGACCGGGATCGAACATCATGATCCATCGGTGTCGGATTGCGCCGCCGGCCGCGACCTCGGAACGGGTCAGCCCGTGACCGACAGGAAAGGGTGAACCCCTCCGGTGTTGCAACACCGCGATGGGTTGAGGGATCAGGGCGTTCCCACTATGTTCGAACTGTCCCCAATCGATTCACGAGGCCGCCCATGTCGCTGCAATCGCTCGACCGTACCCAATGGAGTTTTGCAGAGGCGCTGGCCCATGTGCAGAATGTGACGGTCGCGCGGCGCGCGGTGGAAGCGGCAAAGCTGCCGCCCAAACCGGTGCCGGCATACCAGACCTGGAACCCGCCGCAGGATCCCAAAGTGGCCTGGAAGGCGGAGGCGGAGACCGAGTTGCTCGTCGCTCTGCGAGACGGAGATCTTCTGGCGCAGGGGCGCTTCACCGAGGAGCGGACGCATGGTTGGGGCAACGGCGGCAGTAGTAGCGGCTTTGGTCTGCATTCGGGCTACCACACCAGCATACGTCCCGAGCAGTGGCGCGAGGGCAAGTATTCATTCGGGCGACTGACCGCGCGGGATTGGGAATTCATCGACATCCGCGTGGCGCGTTTCCTCGTGAAGGCGATCTGGCCGGATTACATCCCGGAGCCGGTGCGACCCGCGCAAGGCGCAGCAGATGCAATATACACCACGCCCTATCTCGACCTGATGCAGGCCGCGATTGCACATTTCGGAATTTCACCGGGGAACCAGGGCAAGAAGGAATGCCTCATGGACTGGTTTCTCGAGCAGCAGATCGAGGGCGAGCCGGTGTCGAACAAGCTCGCCGACGCCATGGCCACGCTGATCCGACTGCCTTCTGCACAGCGCGGTGGTGCGAAGCGGGTGCTTGGACCCGATCTGCGACAGACCGGCTGACACGCGGGATTGTCGCTGGTCGACATCGGGCGGCCACTGGCATATATTGCCAATGCGCCGAGGGAGATGCCGATGCCGACTCGCAATGTCGTCCTGACCGACAGCCAGACCGACCTGATCGACCGGCTGATTGCCGATGGCCGCTACCAGAATGCTTCGGAGGCGCTGCGCGCCGGGCTTCGCCTGCTGGAGCGCGAGGAGGCCGAGATGACCGCCTTGCGCGACAGGCTCGCCGCGGGGCTCGAGGAGGCACGCTCGGGTGTGCTCTCCGAGGGCTCCGGTGAGGACGCGATCCGCAGGGCCTTTGCCGCCGCGCGCACCGCGTCCTGATGCCGAAGCCCTGGCGGCTCACGCGACACGCGGAACGCGCGCTCGTCGAGATCGCACGCTGGACGCTGGAGACCTTTGGGCCGCGCCAGGCCGAGGCTTACGAGGCGGACCTCGTCGCCCGCTGCGCCGCTATTGCCGCCGGTGAGGCGTACTCGCAGGACTGCCGCCGCCTGATCGACCCCGACCTGCCGGAGGATTTGCGCTTCACGCGGGCGGGACAGCATTTCATCGTGTTCTTCGAGATGCCGGACCAGGTGATCGTCGTCGACGTGCTTCACGGCCGCTCTGACCTGCCGCGCCGGCTAGCGGCCCTGGGGCCTCCGAAGGATCCGGAACACCCCTGGCAGTAGCCAACACCGAGGGGTGAGCCCGCGGCGTCGGCATCCTGATCGAGGGGTGAACCGCTCACCCCATTCGCGCAGCAGAGTGGTCACCCCTCTGATCGGGCACGGCTGCCAAGGGCGCTCCGGATTAGTCATTTGACCCGTTGGGGTCCACCCATGATCTGACGTAATTTCATGATCTTGCTGGAAGGGGTCACCCCTTTCCGGCGCGATGGTTTGCGGCCGGGAGGACCGGTTCCGACGTCGCGAGGGCGCTCTGATGCGCGGCAGAACCGAGGGCAACGACGCCCTTCAACCGGTTCCGCAGCCCCCGTGTCCCCCCGTCTCCGCCAACCCCTCCGCACTGCCGCTGCGGCCCTCCGGCCAACTGGCGTGCGTGCTCCCGTTTCGCGGGGCCGGCGATGAGCGGGCGGGACTGGCGGGCCTTCGATGCCGAGCTGCGCGCCCGCGTGCCGGAGCTGGCGGTGGAGCTTCTGGGCAAGCCGACCTTCCGCGCGGGGCAGGAATGGCGCTGGGGCCGCAAGGGCAGCCTCTCGGTCGTCGTCGGGGGCGCGCGGGCGGGGATGTGGTTCGACCACGAGGAAGGTCGGGGCGGCTGGTTCTCGGATCTCGTCGGCCGCGATCTCGGCATGGCGCGCGACGATGCGACCGACTGGATCGCCGACCGGATCGGCATGGCGGCGCTGCCACGGCCGACTCGTCAGCGATCGACACCAGGCGCAATGCGCGCAAACAATCCGGGCGAGCCGCCAACGGCACCGGCCACGGCGCCGCCCGAGAGCAGCCCCGATGACGATGCCGCGCCCGCGCCGAACCGCGCGGACGAGGCCGCCGAGCGCGCGGCCCGGATCTGGACCAGCGCCGGTCCCGCCCCGGCCGACCACCCCTATCTCGTCGCCAAGCAGGCAGAGCCGCTCGCCCTGCGCATGGACGTGGGCCGCCGCCTCATCGTTCCGCTGCAGGACATCGACGGCCGGATCCACAGTCTCGAGACCATCGCGCCGGACGGGGCCAAGCGTTTCCTGGCCGGCGGCGCGAAGAAGGGGCATTTCGCGGTGGTGGGTGCGGACCCCCGGCCGCTTAAGGAGCCCACAAGCCCCGTCCTGATCTGCGAGGGCTGGGCCACGGGTGCGAGCCTGCACATCGCCACGGGCCACATTGTCATTGCCGCCATGGATGCCGGCAATCTGATGCCCGTCGCCGAGGCGCTGCGGGCGCGCTTTCCGGCGGCCGACCTCGTCCTCGTCGCCGACAACGACGCGAAGCCCGACCGCGACAGCAATCCCGGTGTCGAGGCGGCCCGCAAGGTCGCGCTCGCGGTCGACGGCCGTCTTGCCGTGCCCGACAGCCCTGGCGACGCCAACGACCTTTTTTGCGCAGAGGGGCCGGACGCCGTTGCGGCGCTCGTCGCCGGTGCGGCCCGGATCCCGCCGCCACCGCCGACCTATCCGGCGCCGGTCCGGACGCCCGACGAGGCCCGCGCCAGCCTTGCCGAGGCCATCGCCGGCTTCATGGCCGCGATCCCGGACTACTGGGCCGCCGTCGAGGCGGCGCAGGAGGAGGCGACGAATCCCGACGCCGACCGCGACCCGCTGGATTTCAACATCGTGGCGCGGGCGGCGCTGCCGCCGCTCCTCGGCCTGCCGGTCGATGTGGGCCTCGGCAAGACCTCGAGCGCGCGCGCCGCCATCGCCGAGCTGATCGCCGCAGGCGGGCTTGGGCAACGCAAGGTCGTCTATGCCGTCCCACGCCACGATCTCGGCGCCGATCAGGTCACGGAGCTCAAAGCGCTCGGCCTCAGCGCCATGCTCTGGAAGGGCCGTACCGCACCCGATCCGACCGACGACAATCCCGACCGGCTGATGTGCCTCGACACGGAGGCCACCTTCGACGCGCTCGAGATCGAGCA
>JAGRMP010000369.1:0-2372 GCA_020441225.1 Maritimibacter sp.
TCATGGCGGGGGGCGATGTGGGCGACGCTTTCGCCGATCTCGACGCCCGGCAACCCACCCTGCCGCCGCATCTGCAGGCGGCGTTCGACAACGGAGACAGCATCGGATGACCCATCCCCTGATCGACCGGCTGACCGGTGAGATGGCCTGGCCGCGGCTCGCGACCGAAGCCGCGCGCGCCGGGTTCACCGACCGCCCCGGCTGGCACGTGCTGTTCGTGCCCGGCGACGTGAAGCGCAACCTCGAAAGCCCGGACGTGGCGGTGGTGCTGCCGGAGCTGCGCATGGCATTCCAGGGCAGGTTCGACTGCGCCGTGGTCGATGACGCGATCGAGGCCGATCTGCGCGCCGAGACCGGCGTGCTCAAGACCCCGAGCCTGTTGTTCTACTACGACGGCAGCTTTGTCGCCGGCATCCCCAATGTGCGCGACTGGGACGAATACATCGCACGGATCAAACAGATACTGGCCCTTCCGCCCGCGACGGCGGATGCGGCGGCAGGCTAGGGAGACGCAGGACCATGGTTGGCAATTTCACCCTTCCCCCGATGGGCTTCGGCCCCGGCTCGCAACCCACCGACGACGACGGCGGCGCGCTCGAATATATGGCGATGCCGCAGGACATGCGGACCTTCACGGCCCATGTGCCCGAAGTCGAAGCGAGCCCCGAACTGGCCCCGGCGCTCGATCTCCTGCGCGAGATCGCCGGGGCGGCGCATGCGGCGAGCCAGGGCGACGCCAACCGGCTGTTCGACCTGTCCAAGCTCGACGGGCCGAACCGCGCGCTGATCGCCGAGACGATGGGCGAGGGCGAGGTGTCGATCCGGGTGCACGGCGTGCCGGCGATCGCGATCCAGGAGAGCGTGTTTGCGGGCGTCTGGTCGCTGAAGAGCGCCGAGCGCGACCTGATCGAGGTGGGGGCGATCCCGGGTGCGGTGCACAACAGCGCGTTCCTGCCGCGCCAGGCGGGGGCGGGCATGGGACTGGCGACCGGACCCGGCGTGGTGAACGCGCCGCCGATCATGGTCGAGCTTGTCGACAAATCGGCGGGGTACAGCGCGGGCGATCCGGTCCACACCGTCAACCTCACCCTCTTGCCGCATACCGAGGAAGACCTCGCCTGGCTCGACGATGCGCTGGGCACGGGCTCGGTCGAGATCCTGTCGCGCGGCTACGGCAATTGCCGGGTGACCGCGACCGCCACGCCCTTTGTCTGGCGGGTGCAGTTCTTCAACTCGATGGACACGTCGATCCTCGACACCTACGAGGTCACTTCGGTGCCCGAGGTGGTGCTGGCCGCGACGGAAGACCTTGCCGACAGCGCCGAGCGGATCCTTGAAGTGCTGGAGGCGATCCGATGACGCGGTTCGAAGGCTCGTATCTGGGCGCGAACGACCGGATCAGCCCGGCGGCGATCATGGAATGCAAGATCTGCTGGACGCCCTATGACCCGGCGGAAGGCGACGACACCCGCCAGATCCTGCCCGGCACGCCCTTCATCGCGCTGCCCGACGACTGGAAATGCCCCGGCTGCGACGCGCCCAAGGAGCAGTTCCTGGTGTCGGAAGACCCCGGCAGCGATGCGGTGCGCGAGGCCGAGGCGCTCGGCGCGCTGACCCGCGCGCTGGAGGCCGAGTTCACCGAGATCTGGCACGGCAAGATGCGCGACGTGCCGATGGTCAACAAGCTCCTGCATGTGCAGGCGGTGGGCTTTCGGCTGCATGAAGGCCGCCCGCTCGGGGTGCTGCTCAGCCCGTGGTTCATGAACCTCGTCCAGCTTCCCGCCGAGGGCGAGGATTGGTCCGATCTGGTCGCGGGCGCCAAGGAGGCGATTGCGTTTCCCTCCGGCGAGTACGAATTCATCCATAACACGCGCGGCGCCATCGGCGGCTACAAGGCCTGTTCGCTGTTCTCGCCGATGGGCGATTTCAGGAGCCAGGCGCAGGCGGTCGAAGTGGCCGAGGCGGTGATGGTGGCGCTGTTCGACGACCAGAACCGTGCCGAGACCGACCGCAGCGCCGATATCCGCGCCGCCCGCGAGGCCGAGCTGGCAGCGGTGGAAGACGCGCAGGCCGAAGCCGAGGCGGGCGACGAAGAGGCGCTGCCCGCCGCGCCCACGCGCCGGCAGTTGCTTACGGCGGGACTGTCCGGGGATGAGGCGGCGGACGATGCATGAGATGTCGCTCTGCGAAGGCATCCGCGAGGTGGTCGTGGCCCAGGCCGCCGCGCATGGGGTGACCCGGGTCAAGGCGGTGCGGCTCGAGATCGGGCGGTTCGCGGGCGTCGAGAAACCGGCGCTCACCTTCGCCTTCGACGTGGTGATGCGGGGCAGCGTCGCCGAGGGCGCGACGCTCGAAATGATCGACCTGCCCGG
>JAGRMP010000369.1:2392-3091 GCA_020441225.1 Maritimibacter sp.
TCGAGATCGACGACCGGCTGGCGCCATGCCCCGAGTGCGGCGGCGCGCGGCTGATGCCGGTGGCGGGCGATGAAATGCGGATCAAGGATATGGAGGTGGCGTGATGTGCACGGTTTGCGGATGCGGAACGGTGGAAGTCGAGGGCCACGGTCACGATCATACACATGGTCACGACCACGATCATCACCATCATCACCATGCCCATGGTGACGCCCATTACGGGCACGGCGCCGCCGGCGTTTCGGTCCCGGGGATGAGCCAGCAGCGGCTGATCGAGATCGAAACCGATGTGCTCGCCAAGAACGACCGTTACGCCGCCGCCAACCGCGCGGCGCTTGCGGCCCGCGACGTCTTTGCCGTCAACCTCGTCTCCTCGCCCGGCTCGGGCAAGACCACGCTTCTGTGCCGCACCATCGAGGCGCTGGGCGACCGGCCGCTCGCGGTGATCGAGGGCGACCAGCAGACCGCGAACGATGCCGACCGGATCCGCGCGACCGGCGCGCCGGCGGTGCAGATCAACACCGGCAAGGGCTGCCATCTCGACGGTCACATGGTCGGCCATGCGCTCGACCATCTCGACCTTGCCGATGGCGCGCTCCTGTTCATCGAGAACGTGGGCAACCTGGTCTGCCCCGCAGGTTTCGACCTCGGCGAGGATTGCAAGGTGGCGATCCTGTCGGTCACCGAGGGCGAGGACAA
>JAGRMP010000370.1 GCA_020441225.1 Maritimibacter sp.
ATGCAGATGGTGGCCGATCTCGCCGACCGGGTGCAGGTGCTGGATTATGGCAAGACGATTTCCGTCGGCACGCCCGGCGAAGTGCTGAGCGACCAGCACGTCATCAACGCTTATCTCGGCGTGCCCGACTGAGCGCCGCCTGCCCTACTCGGCCACCAACCGTGCGGACGCCGGGTCGAAGCCCACGTGCACGGTTTCGCCCTGCTGGAACGGGTTGCCCGACGGCGGGGTGATCGCGAAGACCTCGCCGAGCGCGGTCTGGAGCGTGTATTGCATCTGGTTGCCGAGATAGGCGACGTAGCTCACCTCGGCGGGCAACCGCCCCGCCGCGGCTTCGCGCGAAATCTGGAGCTGGTGCGGGCGCAGCACGAGGTCGGCCTTGCCCGTGGCACCGAAGGCCGTGGGCAGGGCGAGTTTGAGGCCGTCGAGCACGATCTCGGTCGTGTCGCCCGCCTTCGCCACCTCGACCGGCAGCAGGTTCGCGTCGCCGATGAAATCGGCGATGAAGGCCGAGTTGGGCCGCTCGTAGAGATCCTCGGGCGAACCCTCCTGGGCGATTTCGGCATTCTTCATCACGATGATCCGGTCGGAGACGGCCATCGCCTCTTCCTGGTCATGGGTGACGTAGAGCGCGGTCAGTTCGAGCCGCTGCTGGATCTGGCGGATTTCCTCGCGGACATGGCGGCGCAGCTTGGCGTCGAGGTTCGAGAGCGGTTCGTCGAGCAGCAACACCTCGGGTTCGAGCACGATGGCCCGGGCAACGGCCACGCGCTGCTGCTGGCCGCCGGAAAGCTCGGACGGCAGGCGGTCGCCGTAACCTTCGAGACCGACCAACGCCAACCCCTCCTCGGCGCGCTGGCGTGCCTCGGTCCGGTTCACCTTCTTGACCGTCAGCCCGTAGGCCACGTTCTGCGCCACGGTCATATGTGGGAACAACGCGTAAGACTGGAACACCATCGAGACACGGCGGTAGGTGGCGGACAGGTGCGTCACATCCTCGCCGCCGATCCAGATCTTGCCCGAGGTCGGCGCCTCCAGCCCGGCCACGAGGCGCAGCGTTGTGGTCTTGCCGCAGCCCGAGGGCCCGAGCAGGGTGACGAGCGTGCCGGGCGCGATATCGAGGTCGAGCGGTTTCAGCGCGACAACCTCGCCGAAGTGCTTGGTGACCCCTTCGAAACGGACAGACCCCTTGGACATGGCGTTCTCCTAATGGGCTTCGATGCGGTCGGCGCGGCGCAGCTTGCGGCGGCCGATGGCGAGTTGCATCGCGATGATGACGGTAAGCATGGTGACGATCAGCACCGAGGCATAGGCGATGGCGATGCCGTATTCGCCGTTTTCCACACGCCCCACGATGAAGCTCGTGGCCATGTTGTGGCGGGCGGAGACGAGGAAGATGACCGCCGAAACCGAGGTGATCGCGCGCACGAAAGAATAGGTGAGCGCAGCGAGGATCGCGGGGCCCATGAGCGGCAGGATCACCCGGCGGAGCGTCGTCGCCGAATTGGCGCCAAGCGTGATCGAGGCCTCGTCGAGCGAAGCGTCGAGCTGGCTCATTGCCGCGATGCCGCCGCGCACGCCGACCGGCATGTTGCGGAAGATGAAGACGATGATCAGGATCAGCCCGGTGCCGGTCAGCTCGATCGGCGGGAAGTTGAACGCCATGATATAGGCGACCCCGATCACCGTGCCGGGGATCGCGAAGCTGAGCAT
>JAGRMP010000035.1 GCA_020441225.1 Maritimibacter sp.
AGACCGACTACGCCGCCGAGATCGCGCAGATCCGGGCCTCGGGCGCCGATAGCGTGTTCTTCTTCCTGCCCGGCGGCATGGGGATCTCGTTCCTCAAGCAATATGCCGATTCCGGCGTCGAGCTGCCCGTGGTCGGCCCGGCCTTTTCCTTCGACCAGGGTATCCTGCAGGCGGTCGGCGACGCGGCGGTCGGCGTGGTCAACACCTCGCAATGGTCCAAGGACATCGACAACCCGACCAACGCCGCCTTTGTCGAGAGCTTCCAGGCCGAATACGGGCGGCTGCCGTCGCTCTACGCGAGCCAGGGTTTCGACACCGCGAACCTGCTCCTGAGCGCGCTGGACAAGGCCGACGTGACCGATGCCGACGCCTTCCGCGCTGCGCTGGAGGCTGCCGATTTCGCCTCGACCCGCGGCGATTTCGCCTTCGGCCCGAACCATCACCCGATCCAGGACATCTACGCCCGCGAGGTGATCAAGGAAGGCGATGTCTTCACCAACAAGATCATCGGCGTCGTGCTCGAGGATCATTCGGACGTCTATGCCGCCGAGTGCAGCATGTAAGAGGGCAGGGCGGGGCGCCGGCCCCGCCCGACCGCCGTTGTCCGATGACCCCGCGCGTGATCCTGTCGTTTTCGATCAGCCATCCCGACCGCCTCGGCCCCTTTGTCGAAAGCTGCCTTGCCGGGCGGGTCGATCTGCGGCGCCGGGCGCGAGCTGCTGGCGTCGTTCCACGGCGACGGCATCGCGGGTGCGCTTGAGCTCTTGATCGACCTGCACCCCGACCCCCCCCATTCCGTTCACAGGATCTGATCCGACCGCATGTCCTTCACGCTTCTCATCGAGCAGGTCCTCAACGGGCTGCAATCCGGGGTCATGCTGTTTCTCATGGCTGCCGGGCTCACGCTCATTTTCGGCGTGATGGGGCTCATCAACCTCGCCCATGGCTCGCTCTACATGATCGGCGCCTTTGCCGCCGCCGGGGTGGCCGCGGCGACCGGTTCGTTCCTGCTCGCGCTCGTGGCGAGCCTCGCCGCCGCCGCGGTGGCGGGGGCGCTGGTCGAGCTCACCGTCATGCGCCGGCTCTACGGGCGCGACCATCTCGACCAGGTGCTCGCGACCTTTGCCCTGATCCTGATCTTTTCCGAAGGCACGCGCTGGGCCTTCGGCTCGTTCCCGCTGTACCTCAACATCCCCGAAGCGCTGTCGGGCCCGGTGACGCTGCCTTTCGGCATCCAGTACCCGCTCTACCGGCTCACCATCATCGTCCTCGGGGCGGTGGTCGCGCTCGGGCTCTACCTGCTCATCACCCGCACCCGCATCGGCATCCAGATCCGCGCAGGCGAGTTCGACCGCGAGATGATCGGTGCGCTGGGGGTCGACATCGCCCGGCTCAACACGCTGGTCTTTGCCCTCGGCGCGGCGCTCGCAGGGTTCGCCGGCGCGCTCATCGGCGCGATCCAGTCGGTGCAGGTGGGGATGGGCGAACCGGTGCTGATCCTCGCCTTTGTCGTCATCGTCATCGGCGGGATCGGCTCGGTGAAGGGCGCGCTGGTGGGATCGGTGCTGGTCGGGCTCACCGACACGCTCGGCCGCTTCGTCCTGCCCTGGCTGTTTGCAGGCTTCATGGAGCCCGCGAGCGCCAATGCCGTGGGCGGGGCGCTGGCCTCGATGTCGATCTACATCCTGATGGCGGTGGTGCTGCTCCTGCGCCCCACCGGGCTCTACGGTGAGGCCTGAGATGCGGCGCGAGACCCTCGTCAACATCGTGCTGCTGGCCGGCCTTGTCGCCGTGCCGCTCTGGGCGTGGGCCGCGGACGAACCCTTTACCATCACCCTCGCCACCCGCGTCGCGATCCTCGCGCTCGCGGGCGTCGGGCTCAACCTCGCGCTCGGGCTCGGCGGGCTCGTGAGCTTCGGGCACGCGGTGTTCTTCGGGATCGGCGGCTATGCCATGGGCATCCTCGCCTCGCATGCCCAGAGTTACACCCCGCTCATGGACTGGCCCTTTGTCATCGAGGGCACCAAGTCGATGCCGGTGATCTGGCTGGTGGCGATGGCGGTCTCGGCGCTCGCGGCGCTGGCGATCGGTGCGCTGAGCCTCAGGACCTCGGGGGTGTATTTCATCATGATCACCCTCGCCTTCGGCCAAATGTTCTACTACTTCGCGATCTCCTGGCCCGCCTATGGCGGCGAGGACGGGCTGTCGATCTACGTGCGCAACGGCTTTCCCGCGCTCAACACGCTCGACCCGATCCAGTTCTTCGCGCTCTGTTTCGCCTTGCTGGCCATCGCGCTCTTTTTCGTCGCCCGGCTCGCCCGCGCGCCCTTCGGCCTCGCCCTCTCGGCCGCACGCCAGAACGCCGACCGGGTCCGCGCCGTCGGCATCGAACCCTACCGGCTGCAACTCGTCGCCTACACGCTGTCGGGTATGATCACCGGGCTCGCGGGCGCGCTCTACGCCGATCTCAACCGCTTTGTGAGCCCGGCGATGTTCACCTGGCAGACCTCGGGCGAGATCATGGTCTTTGTCATTCTCGGCGGCGTCGCGCGGCTGTTCGGCCCGGTCGCGGGGGCGGCGCTGTTCATCGTGCTCGAACATGTGCTCGGTGGGGTCAGCGACTATTGGCATATCTTCCTGGGCGGGCTTCTGCTGGTGATCGTGCTGTTCGCCAAGGGCGGGCTGATCGGCCTTGTCGCGGGCCGGGAGGCGACCCATGACTGAGCCGGTTCTCGACGCGCGCGCGCTCTCCAAGTCCTTCGGCGGCCTCGCCGTGAGCGACGACGTGTCGCTCACGCTGTACCCCGGCGAGATCCACGCGCTGATCGGGCCGAACGGGGCCGGAAAATCGACCCTCATCGGCCAGATTGCCGGGACCGTCCCGCCCGACAGCGGCACCGTCCTGTTCAACGGCCGCGATGTGACCGGGCTCGACGCGGTCGCCCGCGCGCGCCTCGGCCTTGCGCGCACCTTCCAGGTCTCGTCGTTGGCGATGGAGATGACCGCGCTGCAGAACTGCATGCTGGCCGCGCTGAGCCGGCGCGGCGGGGTGTTCAACATGGTCCGCGACGTGATGCGCGATGCGGCGCTGGTCGAGGCGGGGAGGGCGATGCTGGAGCGGATCTGGCTCGACGAATACGCCGCGACCCGCGCCGCCGATCTCTCGCACGGGCAGCGCCGCGCGCTGGAGGTGGCGGTGGCGCTGATGCTGGAGCCGCGCGCGCTCCTGATGGACGAACCGATGGCGGGGATGGGGATGGACGGCACCGAGCAGATGGTGCAGCTGCTCGGCGAGCTGCGCCAAGAGATCCCGATCCTGCTCATCGAGCACGACATGGACGCGGTGTTCAGCCTTGCCGACCGGATCAGCGTGCTGGTCGCGGGCCGGATCATCGCAACCGGCACGACCGACGAGATCCGCGCCAACGACCAGGTGCAGGCGGCCTACCTCGGCCACGAGGTGACGCCGTGATCCTCCTGAAGCTCGACCATATCTCGGCCTTCTACGGTCCCTCGCAGGCGCTGTTCGACGTGAGCCTCGAGATCGCGCCCGGCGAGGTGGTGGCGCTGATGGGGCGCAACGGCATGGGCAAGTCGACCACCGTCAAGGTGATCTGCCGACTCGTGAAAAACCGGGGCGGCACCGTCTTGTTCGAGAACCGCAACATCGGCGATCTGCCGCCGTTTCGCGCCGCGCGGGCGGGGATCGGGCTGGTGCCCGAGGGGCGGCGGTGTTTCGGCAACCTGACGGTGCGGGAAAACCTGCTGGCGGCGGCGCGCCCGGGCGACTGGACGCTGGAGACGGTCGGCGCGCTGTTCCCGCGGCTCACCGAACGCCACGACCAGTCGGCGGGCTCGCTCTCGGGGGGCGAACAGCAGATGCTGACCATCGGCCGGGCGCTGATGACCAACCCCAAGCTCCTGATCCTCGACGAGGCGACCGAGGGGCTGGCGCCGGTGATCCGGCAGGAGATCTGGGCCGCGATTTCGCGGCTCAAACGCGAGACCGGCCTCGCGATCCTGGTGATCGACAAATCGCTGCAGGAGCTCGGCACCGTGGCCGACAGCGCGATGATCCTCGAAAAGGGCCGCACGGTCTGGACCGGCGCGTTTTCGGCGCTGACCCGGGAGACGACGACGCGCTATCTCGGGGTGTGACACGCCATCAGCCGGCCGCGTGCACAAAGGCGCTGACCCTGGCGAAAAACGGGCTGGCGGGGTCGGTGAGCACGTTCAACAGATCGAAATGGTCGACACCGGGCACGGTGGTGAGTTCCATCGCGCGGGCGGGGGTCCCATACGCCTCGAGATACATCCGCGCCTGGCGGTGAAATTCGTCCGTCTCGGCGCCACCGACGGCAAGGAGCTGCGGCGCGGTTGTCAAAGGCGGATGCCGGGTCATCGGGCTCTGGGCCTCCGCCTCCTCGGGCGTCAAACGCAGCGCCGCGTTGAGCGCTTCGGTCAGGCGGATCGGTTCGAGGTAGCTCACCGGCGAGAGCGGCACCGCCGCCTTGACGAGATCGGCCGGCAGGTCCGGCGCATAGGCCGGCCAGTCGGTGGCCAGCATCATCTGGGTGAGGTGGCCGCCGGCGGAATGGCCCATGAGCGCGATCCGGTCACGGTCGAGGCCGAGCCGCGCGGCGTTGCGCCAGAGATATGCGAGCGCCTGCCGGATCTCTTCGGTGATCTGCGTAATCGTCACCGTCGGGCAGAGGTCGTAGCCCACGATTGCCACGTCGATCCCGGCGGCCACGAAGGGCGGGGCGATGAAGCTGTAGAGCGCCTTGTCGCCGCCCTGCCAATACCCCCCGTGCAGATAGACCAGCACGGGCGCGCCCTGTGCGCCGCTGTGGAAGACATCGAGCGCTTGCCGGTCGCCGTCGCCGTAGCGGATGTCCACCTGATGATCGAGCGCGGCCCGCGCGGCCGCACTGGCCCGGGTCCATGCGGGCAGGATCTCTGGCTCGAAATCCGGGCGCCTGGCGCGCAGATTGTAATGTGCATCGAGCTCGGCGGGCCGAAACCGCCGGTGGTAGGTCAGAGGATCGCTCATGTCGTGGCCTTTGATAGCGATGTCGGCACCGGGGTCCTCTGGATCGGACAGCCGGACCCGGCGCTGAAAGCGCAGCGTCGCATGTTTGCGAGGCAAGGGAAATGGCACGCCGCCCGGGCCCTCGCGATTGGCGAGGGCGCACGATCCTGCAGACCGGCATGAACATGATTGCCGAGAAGGTGCGGGGAACCGGGGTGCCGAAGCCGGGCCGGCCCTTGGCTCCAGGCCGCCCCGCGCCGGTTGCGCAAACGGCGCGTGCCCGTTCCCATGCACGTGCCGTCTGTTCGTCAGTGCCGCGACCGACGCCTCACCCGAGGCGCGATTTCAGCCCGCGCTTCATGGCGGCGAGGTCGATGTCTTTCGACACGAATGTGGCCCCGGCCGCTTCAACCTCGGCGACAAACCCTTCGTCCAGCGACAGGAAACCGGCGGGTTTCCCGGCTGCGACGATCCGACGGATCGCGTCGAGCGAGGCTTCGATCACCTCCGGGTGGCTGGGTTCTCCCGCATGGCCCAACGCCGCGGCGAGATCGGCCGGGCCGACGAAGATCCCATCGACGCCCGGCACCGCCGCGATGGCTTCGATCTGATCCACTGCCCCCAGCGTTTCGACCTGCACCAACAGCGCGATCTCGCTGCGCGCCGCCTTGTGATAGCCGGGGATCTCGGCGAAGGCCGTCGCCCGGGTCAAGCCCGACACGCCGCGAATGCCCGCCGGCGGGTATTCTACCGCCGCCACCGCGGCTGCCGCCTCCCGCGCATCCTGGACCATCGGGACGAGGATGTTCTGGGCGCCGAGATCGAGCAATTTCTTGATCTCGGCCGGGTTCAGCGAGCCGGGCCGCACGATCGGCGCGACCGGGTAGGGGGCCACCGCCTGCAAGAGCGGCAGGACGCTGAGCGGATCGAGCGCGGAATGCTCGGTGTCGAACAGCATCCAGTCATATCCCATCCCGGCGCACATTTCGGCCACGAGGCCATCGTTGACGGTGCACCAGAGCCCGCGTTGCCGCCGCCCCGCCTGCAAGGCGGACTTGAAGGTGTTTTTCCGCAGCGCAGCCATCACTCGAACTTCACCGCAACCGAGCCAAGCTCGCCAAAATCGGCGAGCAACGTGTCGCCTTTTTCGGCCCAGACGGGCCGGGTGAACGATCCCGACAGCACCAGGTGCCCGGGTTCCATGCTCTGCCCGTAGGCGCTGATCTTGTTGGCGAGCCAGGCGATCGCCTTGGCCGGATGGCCGAGCACCCCGACGGCGAGGCCGGTTTCCTCGATCTCGGAGTTCCGGTAGAAAGCCGCGCCGACCCGCCGCAGATCGACGGCGTCCGGCCGCACCGGGCGCCCGCCGAGAACGATGCCGGCGCCGGCGCCATTGTCGGCCACCGTGTCAAAGATCTTGCGTGGCTCGGTCACCCGGGCGTCGATGATCTCAATCGAGGGGATCACGTAATCGGTGGCGTTGAGCACATCGACGATGGTCACGTTCGGCCCCATGAGCGGCGCCTTGAGCACGAAGGTCAACTCCGGTTCGACCCGCGGCACGCAGAAATCGCTGTGCTTCACGATGGCGCCGTCTTCGAGCAGCATGCTGTCGAACATGTAGCCGTAGTCCGGTTCATCGATCTTGGACGACGCGCGCATCGCCTTCGAAGTCAGCCCCACCTTGTGGCCGATGATCTTGTGCCCGCGCTTCTGCATCTCTTCGGCCACCATGGCCGAGATTGCGTAGCTGTCCTCGATCTCGATCTCGGGGAACATCGCCGAGGGGCGTTCGCCCTGCACCTTGGTGCGGTGGCTTTCGAGCAGCGAGGCAACCGCTTCCTTGCGTTGTGCGTCTGTCAACATGTTGTCAGTCCTTGGTCTTGGTTCTTTCGGGGTCAGTCCGGCTTGGCCGGGGAAGAGAGATCGAGCACGTGGCCCACCGGCAGGATCGAGAGCCCGTAGCGCGTCCGTAGCGCGCCCCAGATGCCGCGCTTGTCCACCAACATCACCGCGATCGCAATGGCGCCCATCATGATGAGATACCAGCTTCCCCAATCGGCCGCGATTTCCCGAAGCACGAAAAACACGATGACGCCGACAATCGGCCCTTCGATGGTGCCGAGCCCGCCGATCACCACGATGAAGATCACGAAAGCGGTCCAGTCATTGATGGAGAAGGCGGCGTCGGGGGTGATCCGCAACTTCTGCAGGAAGATGAACGCGCCGGTGAGACCGGTGAACAAGGCCGTCAGGACATAGATCAGAAATTTCACCCGCCGGGTGGCAACGCCGACCGCTTCGGCGGCAGGTTCGCTGTCGCGGATGGCGGTCAGCGCCAGCCCCCATTTCGAGCGCAGGAGCCCCCAGACCAGCACCACCGAAGCGATGCCGACAGCGAAGGCGATATAGTACATGACGGTCTCGCGCCCATCCCGGCTTTCGGCAATCGACTTGGCGAGCGCGACGGGCAGCGAGATGCCCGAGCCGCCGCCGAGGGCGCTGACCTGCGCGGCGGTGAGCCGGAAGACCTCGGCGATGACCCAGGTCCCGATCGCGAAATAGGCGCCCTGGAGCCGGAAAGCGACCCAGCCGGACGGGATCGCGATCAGCGCGGTGACGACGGCGGCCAGAGGCAGCGCCGCGAGCACCGGGATACCGGCGAACATCGCGAGCGCGAAGAACAGATAGCCGCCGAGGCCGACATAGGCCTGCTGGCCGACGGATATCAGCCCGGAATAGCCCGCAAGCAGGTTCCACATCTGGGCCAGCGCGAGATAGCTCAACACCTCCATCAGGAGCCGCAGTTCGGCGCGCCCGGCCCACAATGGCGCAAAGGCGAGCGCCAGCACGGCCAGTGCGAGCGCGAGCTGAAGGCCAAGGTTGACCGGCTTCAGCGTCCGGGCGGATGTCGGTGTCGACGTGCTCAAGGTGCTCATGACTACGCCTCACATCTTGGGCAGGAGGCCGCGCGGGCGCGCGACCAGGATGGCAAGAAAGACGAGATGCCCGGCGAGGATCTGGTAGCCCGCATCGATCTGCGCGCCGAGGGTCTGCGCGACCCCGAGGATGACCCCGCCGAGCAGCGTGCCCCAGAGACTTCCGAGACCGCCGATAATCACCGCCTCGAAAGCGAACAGCAGCCGGATCGGACCGGCCGCCGGATCGAAGTTGGTCTTCATCGCCAGAAAGATGCCGGCAATCCCGACGACAACCGAAGCGAGCAGGGTCGCGATGGCAAAGACATGCGCGTTGTTGCCGCCCATCAGGGGCACCATCTCCGGATCGTCGGAAGTGGCCCGCAGCATGCGGCCGAGCGACGTGCGGTAGAAGATGAATTGCAGACAACCGATCACCACCACCGCGGCGAGGAACATCATCAGGGGCAGCGCCCCGATCGCTATGCCGCTGCCGAGCTGGAACGAGGCGGTGTCGAGCCAGCCGACGTTCAGCTTCTGGCTGTCCGCCGAGAAGATCTCGAGCAGCGCATTCTGGATGATGATCGACAGACCGAAGGTCACCAGGACCGGTGGCAGGAGATCGGTGCCGAGCACCCGGTTGAGCAGGATGCGCTGGTTGAAATAGCCCGCGGCCCCCAGGACGGCCGGCACCAGCAAGATGGCGAAGGCCCAGTGGACGTTGAGCATGCCGACAAGCGCGAGCATCAGATAGGCGGCGGTAACGATGAAATCGCCATGCGCGAGATTGACGAAGCGCATCACGCCGAACATCAGGCTGAGCCCGGCGGCAAAGAGCGCATAGAGCCCCCCCAGCAACAGGCCCTGGACGATTGCGTTGACCCAGACCATCAGGCCACCCCCTGTTCCTGCGCGCCGAAATAGGCCGCGGCGATCTCGGCGCGGGTGAGATCGGCCGGTGTGCCGGTGAGCGTCACCCGGCCTTCCATGAAGCAATAGACCCGGTCGGCCACGGCCATCGCCTGGCCCACATCCTGTTCGACGACGAGGATGGCGGTGCCGCCTTCGCGGATCTGCGGCACGGCGCGGTAGATGTCCTTGATGACCTTCGGCGCCAGACCGAGGCTGATCTCGTCGCACAAGAGCAGCCGGGGGTTCGACATCAGCGCCCGGCCGATCGCGACCATCTGCTGCTGACCGCCCGACAGCGCCGTGCCGGGGTTGGATTTCTTGGCTTCGAGGTCCGGGAACAGCGTGTAGATTGCGGCTAGATCCCAGGGTCCCTTGCGTCCGCCGGACGCGCCGATGAGCAGGTTCTCCTCGACCGAAAGCGAGGGAAACAGCCGCCGCCCTTCGGGCACCATGGCCATGCCGGCCTTGTGGATGCGGTCGGCGGGCCATCCGGCCACCGTTTCGCCGCCAAGCACGACATGTTGGCCCTCGACCGGAAGCAGACCGGTGATCGCCCGCAGGAAGGTCGACTTTCCGGCGCCATTGGCACCGATGAGCGCGACGGTCTCGCCGTCCTCGACGGTCACGTCGATCCCGAACAGGGCCTGGAAGTCGCCGTAGAAGGCGGTCAGCCCCCGGGTTTCAAGCAGCGTCGTCATCGACTTCGATCCCCATGTAGATCTCCTGGACCATCGGGTCCTTCATGACCGTGTCGGGCGCGCCTTCGGCGACGATCCGGCCGAAATCGATCACGATGAGCCGGTCGACCACGGCGGTCAGGGCGTGGACAATGTGCTCGATCCAGATGATCGACACGCCGGAGGCCTTGATCGCATTGATCGTCGCGACCAGATCGTGGCATTCGGCTTCCGTCAGTCCACCCGCGATTTCGTCGAGCAGCAGGAGTTTCGGGCCGGACGCGAGCGCGCGGGCCAGTTCCAGGCGTTTGCGTTGCAGAAGCGTCAGGCTGCCGGCGGGGTTGTTCGCGAGCGGCAGAAGCCCGGTGCGCGCCAGGATGTCGCGGCATTCCGCCATCGCATCGCGATGGCCGGAATTGCCGAAGGACGAGGCCACCAGCAGGTTTTCGTAGACGCTCATGCCGACGAAAGGATGCGGGATCTGAAAGCTCCGAGACACGCCCATGCGGCAGCGTTCCGACGCCGAGAGCGCGGTGACGTCCGTACCGTCGAAGACGACGGTCCCCGACGAGACCGGCAGCGTGCCGCCGATGAGGTTGAACAGCGTCGACTTGCCCGCCCCGTTCGGGCCGATGATTCCGAGCGCCTGACCCTCGGGCATCTCGAAGGTCACATCGTCTGCGACCTTGAGTGCGCCGAAGCTCTTGTTGACGTCGGTGAGTGACAGGAGTGCCGCCATGGAAAATGCCCCGAGTTGAAGGGCGGGGGGCGGACCGGCCGTCCCCCGCACGCTTTGGGTGTTTACCCGATGGGTTTCATCTCGCCGGTCAGCGGAATCTCGGGATGATCGCCGTTCTCGACGATCTGGAGCACCGGCTTGCCGCCTTCGATCTGCCACTGGCCGCCGACCAGAGGGGTCTTGGCCACGTTCGGCACCGGGCCGGCGGAGAAGTTCACGTTGCCGGTGATGGTGTCGAGGTTGGTCGCGCCGATGGCGGCGGCGATGCTGTCGGGATCGGTGGGGTCCTCGGTCCGTTGCAGCGCGTCGATGGCCACCTCGAACAGCGAGTGTTTGAACCCGAGCGGCATCGTCCAGGGATTGCCCGTGGCCGCTTCATAGGCGGCGGCGAGCTCGGCCGAGGATTGGCCCGAGAACGACGACGAGAACGGGTGATGCGGCGACCACCAGACCTCGACCGACAGCCCGTTGGCGCGCTCGCCGAGCGGCGCCACGGCCTGCGGAAACTCGGTCGCCTTCGCCGCCTGCATCACCTTGGGCGTGAAGCCCTGCTGCGCGGCCTGGGTCCAGAAAGTGGTGAAATCGGGCGGCAATTGCACGCCGGTCACGATCTCCACGCCGGCTTCCTTGAAGGCCGAGATCTGGGCCGAGAAGTCATCCGACATGTTCTGGTAGCGGCCAGGATCGACCAGCTGGTAGCCGCGCTCCGCCATGACCGGCGGGAAGCCGAGCTCGGGATGCGACCAGCCGTTGCCGTCGGGGTCGTTCGGCCAGAGCGCGCCGACGACCTTGTTGGTCTCGACCTGATCCCACATGCCGATGAAGGTCGAGATCACGTCCTCGAGGCCCCAGAAGAAGTGGAACGTGTAGTCGAAACCCGTGGCCGGGTCGCCCTGGCGGCCGAAGAAATGCGGCTGCCACGGGGTGTCGTTGGTGATGCAGGGCACGCCGTTGAGCTCCGCCTGGTCCGCTACCGGGTTGGTGGTGTCGGGCGTGGAGGTCGCGGTGATGAGATCGACCTCGTCGTCGAAAATCAGCTCCTGTGCCACGGTCGAGGCGCGGTTCGAGCTGGACTGGCTGTCCTTGACGATGAATTCGACGGGATGTTTCGTCCCGTTGATCATGATGCCGTCGCCGATCTGCTTGGCAAAGCTTTCAAGCGTGAACGCGTCGGGTTCGGCGAAGATCGCGAGCGGTCCGGTCTGCGGCGTGACGAAACCGATCTTGATCGGCTTGCCCTGCGCCAGGGCCGGGGTCCCGAGCCCGCCTGCGGCGGTTACAAGGCCGGTGGCTCCGGTCGCCTGCAGAAATCCGCGGCGGGTAAAT
The DNA here is from genome assembly GCA_020441225.1 of Maritimibacter sp. Next base: position 11,605 of record JAGRMP010000035.1, read on the forward strand.
CTGGATGTGGTCATGGGATGCTCCTCCTGTTCTCCCAGTTGGTTCGCCGGGGCCACGGCAAAACTCCTCCGTTCTCCGCCGGCATGCCCGCGGAGCCGATCCTTGGCCTCGGTTGTCAGTTGAAAGCGCTCAGGCGTCGCCGCCCTGTGCGCATCGTGTCAGGTCGTCCCCCCTTGCGTCCCGGCGCCGCCGGCGCCCCGTTCGGGATATTTGTTCATGGTGTTCTCGATCGCGCGGATCATGTTGGTTGCATCGGCCCACAGGTTCGGCCCGCTCTGGACGGCGACCGAACCGATGGTGTTGTCGCTGCGGACCCAGATCTGCGCCGGCTCCCAATGGAGCGCGGGCGCGCCCTCTTCGGTGCTGGCGCGGGTCATGAACAGGCGCCAGGCGGCGCCGATCGTGGCGACGTCGGCGGAATGCCCGATCGGCAGACGGATGAGCTGCAGTTCATCGGCATATTGCGCCGCCGCCGCCGCCCCATCGCCGGAAACGCAGACGATGCGGATGCCCCTGAGGGCGAAATCGCCGATCCGGTCGTCGAATTCCTGCAAAGCGCGGCGGGTCCACTTGCAGTGCCAGCCGCGATGAAAGCTCACCAGCGTGCCGCCGGGCGGCGGATCAACCGCGACGTCGAACACACCGTGACGAACGGTGTCGAACCGAAGGTCTGGCGCCGGCGTTCCCGGGATCAACATCACCGCCTCCTAGATCGCTTGCCGCAGGTCCGAGAACCCGGCCTCGAGCGATACGATCGAGTTGCGGATATGGTCTTCCGAGGTCCGCGCGGCCGCGTCTTCGTCGCGCGCCATGGCGGCATCGAAGATCGCCTGATGTTCTGCGCGCACATCCCGCGGCAGGCTCGTTTCCTTGAGCGATATCTGACGGTAGCGGAAGGAATGCGCAAAAACCGTGGCCCGGAACCGGAGCAGCCAACTGTTTTCGCAGGCCGCGACCAGGGCATTGTGAAACTCGCGGTTGCGCTCCTCCCAGGCCATGACAAACTCGCGGTCGTCGCCCTTTTCCTTCATCCGCACTTCGATCTTGGAGAGCTGATGAGCGGCGGCGACGAGCCGGTCTTCCCATTCATCGTCGCCCTTGCGGACCGATTCGCGCACCGCCTGGGTCTCGAGCAGGATGCGCAATTCGGTGATCTCGCGAAAATCCTCCAGCGAAACGGGCGCAACCTGGAATCCGCGTTGCTCTTTCGAAACCACGAGCTTGTCGACCAGAAGCCGCGACAAGGCTTCGCGAACCGTTGACGATCCGACCCCGAAATGGAGCCGCAATTCCTCGACGCGCAACTTGCACTCCGGTTCGAGCGTGCCTTCCAGGATCCCTTGCCGAAGTGTCGAATAGATCGTTTCGATCGCGGTTTTTCCCGTCGATTCGCCTTCGATCACTTTGAGGTCTTGGATGTTGGCCATGGTCTTCCCCCGGACTTCGGATGCGTGACTATAAGCCGATGGGTGCGGCCGAAACAACGACAAACTTTCAAAATATCGTTTTTTAGTTTGACAGACGACAATCTGCCGAACAATGATCCTACTCAGGTCGTCGAAACCGGGGGGAGAGCTATGGTCGACGGAAACGGCACGCGGGTTTTTTCGATCAAGGTGCGGGGTGCGGACCTCGTGGCACCTTGCCCGGAAACCGAGAAACTTCTGATCGCGCTGGAGCAGGCGACGCCGTTTCCGCGCCCGAAGGCAGTGAGTGTCGGATGCCGCAAGGGTGGCTGCGGCGCCTGCCGTATCCGGGTGATCTCGGGGGAATACACGACCATCAAGATGAGCCGTGCACATGTGACCGAAGCAGAGGAAGCCGAGGGCTATGTGCTCGCCTGCCGGGTATTCCCGGCAAGCGACATGGAAATTGAGCCTGCGTTCATCAGCCCGAAGGAGCGGGTCGAGATGCGCAAGGCGAGCCTGAACTGAGATCAGAGGAGGATACCAGATGTCTCAAGAAGGACTTTTGCGGCCGGGGATCGCCCAGCTGCGCGTGTTGGACATGGAGGAATCGGTCCGGCACTACGTCGAATACATCGGTCTCGAACTGGTGAGCACCGGCGAGGATGGCCGGGTCTATCTGCGCGGCTATGACGAGTTCCACCGTCATTCGGTCGTGCTGCGCGAAGCCGACGAAGCCGGGATCGACTTCTTCGCTTTCAAGGCCGACAGCACCGAAAGCGTCGAGCGGTTCCGCAAAAACCTGGAAAACTACGGCCTCGAAGTGCGCGACATCCCGGCCGGCGAGCAGCCCGGCGTCGGTGCGCGCATCAGCTTCACCGTGCCGACCGGCCACGACATCCAGATCTTCGCCGAGATGGAGCTGTCGACCTCGGAAAACGCGCCCGAGACGCACAACCCCTACATCTGGAACGTCGAGCCCAAGGGCATGCGCGCGCAGCGGATGGACCATTGCCTGCTCTACGGCCCGAACATCAACGAAGTCGAGAAGATTTTCAAGGAATGCCTCGACTTCCAGACGCCGGAACGGGTCGAAACCCCGGATGGCACGCTCGGCATCTGGATGACGGTGTCGAACAAGGCGCACGACATCGCCTTCGTGAACCATCCCGAGCCCGGCAAGCTGCACCACCTCGCCTTCTTCCTCGAGAACTGGAACGACGTCGGCCACGCCGCCGACATCATGACCCGCTACGACATCTCGCGCGACGTCGGCCCGACCCGGCACGGCATCACCCGCGGCCAGACGATCTATTTCTTCGATCCGTCCGGTAACCGCAACGAGGTCTTCTCCGGCGGCTACACCTACTACAAGGACCAGCCGCCGCGGGTCTGGGACCACAACAACGTCGGCCGCGGGATCTTCTACTACGAGCGCCAGCTCAACGAAGCCTTCCTCTCGGTGGTGACCTGATGAAACCGACCCGTCCCACGCAGGCGATCGCGGCGAAGGCGGCCCATGCGGGCGTGCTCGCGGCGGTCGAGAAAGCCGAAGCGCTCGGCGTTGCCGTGAACGCCTGCATCGTCGATGCCGGCGGCCACCGGATCGCCTTCCTGCGCGGCGACGGGGCGTTTTTGCAATCGGGAAAGATCGCCCGCGACAAGGCCGCCACGGCCGCGGGTTTCGGCGCCCCCACGGGGGCGCTCTACGAGGCGCTATCAGGCGAACCGGCGGTGCTGAACGGCATCGCCGGCCAGCCCGGAGTGGCGCTGTTCCGCGGCGGCTTGCCGATCGCGGTCGGCGGTGAAGTGATCGGCGGCATCGGCGTCTCGGGCGCCTCCGCCGAACAGGATGAGATCTGCGCCCGGGCCGGATTGGCCGCCATGGGGTTGGCAGAGGACTGAGGACAGGGACATGAAAGACGGTCAGTTGGGCGCGCGCGACGCGCTGCATTTCATCAATGGCGAATACACCGCCGGCAGCACGGGCAAGTCGTTCGTCAATATCTCGCCCGCCACCGGCGCGCGGATCGGCCTCGTCCATGAGGGCGGCAAGGCCGAGATCGACGCCGCCGTCGCCGCCGCGAAAGCCGCGCTGACCGGTCCCTGGGGATACATGAGCCAGGCCGAGCGTTCCGACATGCTCCATGCCGTCGCCGACGAGATCAACCGCCGGTTCGACGATTTCCTCGACGCCGAGGTGCTCGACACCGGCAAGCCGCGCTCGCTCGCGAGCCATGTCGACATCCCGCGCGGGGCGGCCAACTTCAAGATCTTCGCCGACCTGGTCAAGAACGTGCCGACCGAAAGCTTCATGCTCGACACGCCGGACGGCAAGGGCGCGCTCAATTACGGCGTGCGCAAGCCCAAGGGCGTGATCGCCGTCATCTCGCCCTGGAACCTGCCGCTGCTGCTGATGACCTGGAAGGTCGGCCCCGCGCTCGCCTCGGGCAACACCGTGGTGGTCAAGCCCTCGGAGGAAACCCCGCTCACCGCCACGCTGCTCGGCGAGGTGATGAACGCGGTCGGCGTGCCCAAGGGCGTGTTCAACGTCGTCCACGGCTTCGGCCCGGACAGCGCCGGCGCCTATCTCACCGCGCATCCGGAAGTGGACGGGATCACCTTCACCGGCGAGACCCGCACCGGCGAGATCATCATGCAATCGGCTGCCATCGGGTTGCGCCACGTGTCGATGGAATGCGGCGGCA
>JAGRMP010000371.1 GCA_020441225.1 Maritimibacter sp.
GACTTGTTCACCGCGGTCACATCATAGTCCGGGCTCCGCTCGGACATCTTCGTCCGGGTCTCGAGCTGGATGGCGATGTCGAACCGGGTCGAATGGATCATGCCGGAATAGGCGGTGGCTGCGGTCTCGGCGTTCCTGGTCACGGTTCCTGCGAACATGGGTCTTCTCCTCGGGTTTGCCGCTGCCCGGCTTCCTGCCTGAGCACGCGGGATTGCTTTTCCGACCCCTCATGGGATCGCAAAACCAAAAGCCTTCTCTCCTTTCTCTCCTGCCCGTCAGCCCGGCCCGGCGCCCGAGCGGGTGTCCCACGTCGCCAGGTGCGCGTCCCTCCCCTGCTTTGCCGCTGCATCCTGGCGCGGCTCAGATATGAAGAAGTCGGCCTCGGCCCCGTTCAGCTGGCGACCGCTTCGGTCGGTCAGACCGATCGAGCTGCCGTTCCGGACAAAGGTGATGAGGTACTGGCCGAGGCCGTCCCGATGGACCCGATATCCTTCGTTCGCCCAGTGGACGGATTTCCCGGCATCCACGGCGGCCTTGATCTCCGCGATGTTCATCTGAATCTCCATTTCCGATGTTGGCGTTGGACACAAGAGAGGCCCGATCCGTGGATCGGGCCTCTGTGCAACCGCGATTGATCTACCAGTTGAAGACCTCGAGATAGGGGACTGGCGGGACGTCCCGATCGAAGAGGACGTAGTCGCAGCCTGCATCCATCGCCAAGGCCATGACGGTCTTGAAGGCGTCACAGTCGACACCTTCCGCCAAGTCGGCGAGCGTCTCCGGGACGGAGAACAGCCAGCCATATTCGTTCTGCATGGTCGGCGATTTGGCGAAGAGCCCGTTCTCGATGGCCTGGGCGGTTTGCGCGGGCAAATGTGCGGTGCTGCAATCATAGAACCTGCGGACGTTTCGCATGATCAGCCCCTCTCATCCAGCATGACACCGAAATCGGGCTCACCGGAGGCGTCGTTCGCGCAGATTTCCGCGTGGATGGGCCGCTTCCAGTCGATGGAATCCCCGATGTCCGGATTGCAGTCGATCTCCGCCCTTTCTCCGCCTTTGAAGGTGAGGTGGGCACGACCCCAGTTGACATACCAGTCGGCCACATCGCCCCAGGTCTTCCCCTCGGGAAGGTCGATCGTCCCGGTAGCGGCACAATGCAGCTGCGTTATGATGGTTACGGAAGTCATTTAGGTTACCTCCCCGGTTTCGGCGATTTCCTGTTTCATGAAGACGGCGCCGTGGGCGCCCGCGCTGCCATCCAGTCCTTGAGGCCGAGGATCGTCTTGCCGGCTGCCACCTCGGCCAGCCATTCCGCCCGTGGATCGCGGCCGACCTCTGGAGGCGCGTTGTCGATCCTCCCATTCGCCATCCAGGGTTCCGGCTGAATCCGCCTGAGCCAGTCACCAAGAGAGGGGATGCGGCCCTGGCAGTCCTCACGGACATGCTGCTCGCCGATCCAGCGGGTCGGAATGACGCGGCCCGCGCTGTTTGTCAGCGATCGGCCGAACTGGCGCTCGAGCTCGAAGATCCCGAGGGTATGATGACGATGGGCTCTGTGAACAAAGAGCGCGAGGTGCTCTTTGGATGAGTCGAACCAATCATGCAGGCATTGATAGTCGGACGGCTTTCCGCCGAATTTCCGCGCGGAGCTTTCGGCATGATGCAGAGGATGGGCCATCTCAGAGCCCCTCGTCATGGCTGTGGGAGGTCTCGACATAGCGGTCGGCGTGATCGAGCGAGATGCTGTCGGCGGTGACATCCCAGGTCAGCGTGCCATAGCCACCCTCGTTGTTCTCGAAGCCGGGATGCTGGTGATAGGCAACGGACCAGGCGAAGTCGCCGAGCTTCGTGGAGAGATCGTCGGGGAGCTCAATCCCCGCAGGTTGCACCGTCACGTCCTCGATATTGCCGGAATCGCCGTAGCCTTCGTATTCGGCGGTCACCTCGGTGATGCCGAGGGCACGCAATTGCGGGAGCAATTCGCTGCGGGCGGCCTTGTTCGCGGCTTCGCGTTCGGCCTGCCATTTGGCCATCGTTTCGGCGAAGTTGATCTGGAGATCGGTCATGGGTCTCGTCCTTGTGCCTGAGATTGGGGGAAACGCAGGGGGAGTCCGGAGACCCGCCACGGCGCCGGGACACGGGCGGGCAAGACCCCTTCCGCGTTCCCCCCTGACCGAGAGCCCGCTTTTCCTTTCAGGCGGCGCGATCAGCCCTGGGGGCTGATCCGTCTCCCACGATCCGGCCCAGGATCGCGGCGGTATCGACGCCCTCCCCGTGCGGCACGAAGACCCGCAGCTGGAAGGCGATGATCTCGGTGAAGCACCCCAAGGCCTTCAGCCCCTCGATCTCGCCGCGACCCGCCCCGTCGATCTCGAGGCGCAGCGCACCCGCGACGCGGCGACGGGTGAGCGAGAGACCACGGCCCAGATCGACCGGCGCGGTCGAGCCGAGCGCCGCCGTCAGCATCTCCTGCGGCGTTTTCGGTGTGCCGACCATGAACCGCGCACGCAGGGCCGCGGCGCCGTCCTCGCTGACGGTCCGGCCGATCATGCTTGCCTGCCCCTCGGACGTGACGCGGTAGATGCGCTCGTTGCCCGA
>JAGRMP010000372.1 GCA_020441225.1 Maritimibacter sp.
CGCCTTCAAGCGCTTCCAGACCGGCCGGCACCGGCGGGTACCACTTGATGTTGTCCACGGCTTCCGGCGGGAAGGTCACCTGGAACTTCGCCTTGAGCGCGTCGTTGACATAGGCGTCCGACCCCGCCGAGGCGGTGAAGTTGCCGACCGCATCGGTGATCTTGGCGGCGATCTCGGGCTGCATCACGAAGTTGATCCAGGCATAGGCGGCATCGTCGGCCTGGCCCTTGGCGGGCAGGGCGAAGGTGTCGATCCAGCCGAGCGCACCGGACGTCGGCGCGACGGTGGTGATGTCGGGGTTGTCGTCGTTGAGCTTCCAGCCGCCGGTATCCCAGGCCATCGAGGCCACGGTCTCGCCCGAGCGCATCAGGTTCAGAAGCTCGTCGCTGCCCGACCAGTAGGTCTTCACGCCCGGCTTGCATTCGATCAGCTTGGCCTCGACCGCGTCGAGGATCTCCTGGTAGGCGGCCTCGTCGCCATAGGCGGCGAAGGGGTCCATGCCCATCGCATAGGCGAACCCGATCAGCGTCGGGCGCTTGAGCCGGTAGGTCACCTTGCCGGCCACTTCGGGCAGGCACAGATCGGTGTAATCCTTGACCATGCCGGCCTTGGCGGTGTCGACCACCAGCGCCGAGGTGCCCCAGACATGCGGCACGCCGTAGACTTCGCCATCGACGGTGGTGTTGCCCTTGGTGGCTTCGAGCATCGAGGGGATGAACTGCGCGGTGTCGAGCTTGGTGAGGTCCATCGGCTTGTAGATGCCGAATTCGGCCTGCGGGCCGGCGATCCGGTCCTGGCTCGGCTGGGCGAGGTCGAAGCCGCCGCCGCCGGTGGCGCGCAGCTTGGAGATCATCTCTTCGTTGTTCGAAGTCGTTACCTCGACCGTGTGGCCGGTCTGTTCCTCGAACATCGCGATGACATCCTCGGGCGCGTAGCCGCCCCAGGTGAGGAGCCGGAGCGTATCGGCCCCTGCCGGCAGGGTTGCGCCGAGCAGCGCGATGGTCGCGGTGGCAGCAAGGAATTTGGTCTTTTGAGGTTGTGTCATCATCGGTTTCCCTCTTGGCGACGGTGAAGTTACTTCTCGGAAACAATGGTCGAACTCGATCATCTGGTCAAATTCTATCCGAGCGTAGCGGCACAAGATACCGGTCAGATGTCGCGGGTATGACGGTGCGCGCATTTTCAGCGCCTGTCGGGGTGTCGCTTGTCGGGGCGTCCTGGTCCGGGAGCTCTCCCGCGCCCGGCTACGGTCCGTCGAGGCCGAGCAGCACACCGGGGTCGATCAGGCCCACCCGGCGGGCGAGGCTGACGGGATAGCTGTCGTCGCGGGCGAAGGCGTCGAGCGTGAAGGTTTCTTCCAGCGCGGAGAGGTCCCTGACCATCCGCCCGGCCCGGTCGTGCTCTCCCTCGTGCGCATAGAGTGCGAGCAGGTAGCGTCGGGGCGGGCGGAACGAGGGGGCGATGGCGGCCGAGGTTTCGAGCGACCGGCGCGCCAGCTCCATCCGGCCGGCGGCGAGCGCGGCGAGGCCGAGCTGGAACTGGCACCAGAATTGCAGGGGCGTGCTCCAGGCAAGCTGGGTCGCGGTCGCCGCGTTGTCGAGCGCCCGGTCGAAGGACTGGGTGTAGAGCGCGACATTGGCCTGCGCCCACCAGGCGAGCGGGTTGGCGCGGTTGGTCCGCAGCGCCAGCGCCGCGAGTTCCGCCCCCGCGTCGATATCCCATTTCAGGAAGACCTGGGCATTGGCCGCGGCGGCGAGGACCTGCGAGTTGAACGGATCCGCCTCGATTGCCTTGGCCGCGAGATACAGCCCCTGTTCCACGGTCTCTTCCGGCGTGGCGGTGAGGCGCTCGATGTCGCGAATGACCGAGATCTGCGCGCGCATGCCCAGCACGACACCGCGCTCGCGACCGTCCTGAAGCCCGATCAGGCTGCTGTCGGTGCGGGTGAGCGTGTCGGCGTCGAAGCTGAACACCCGATGCGAGGACCGCGCGAGAACCTGCGCCTCGGCGTCCAGACCCGGCGGCAGATCGCCCGCCCGCGCGACCTCGCGCAGGATCGCGACCTGGGTATTGGCGAGCAACGCCATCAGGGGCGCGGTGTCGTCCAGCCTGTCCGGGGCGACCTCGACGGTCTCGGTGGCGGACCACAGATAGCGCCGGCGTGCCGGCCGCTGCACCGACACCCGCGCGCCGTGCCGGCCGTGCCCGAGCGGCGTGAGCGCGAGGGTGACGTCGATCGCCAACGGATCGTCCGGGTCGTTCCCGCCGGCAGCGATCTCGGCGACACCGGTTTCAAGCAGGCTCTGGGACAGGCGCGAGATGAGATGCGATTCGAGATACCGGCTCAGGCCATCGCCCGCGCCGGACCCCTCGAGAGCGATCCGCCAGCGCCGCGGCCCGTGAACATACGGTGCGGTCGGAACCGGCCCGCCGCCGATCTGCTCCGGGCCGCTGCGCTGGATCGTCAACCAGGCGTCGAACTCGGGGTCGTCGATGTCGATCCCTTCGAGGAAGGCGGCCGGGTCAAGCCCGGCCCGCGCGCCCCAGTCGGAGGTGAACAGGGCCGGGTCCAGCCAGACCGCGCGCCGGTCGGCCTGGAGCAGGTCCGCCCAGGGCGACAGCGCGCGCCGGAGCGTGGCCAGGACCTGGCGCAGGTTGGCGCTGCCGCTCGACGGGTCGCTGCGGCTCCACAGCTTGTCCTGCAGCCAGCTCCGGGTGTGTTTGTGTTGCGGGGCGGTGACCAGCAGGGCCAGAAGCGCCTGTCCTTTCGCGCTCCGCGGAGTCAGGTCCACGCCGTCGCGTCCGGTCACGCTGAACGCGCCGAACAGGTGAATCTTCACCGGTTTGACCCCGACCTCCGTCATCGTCTCCACCGAGCGCTGGGCTCCGCCCCCCGGGGGTGCGGATGCCCGAAACCGTCGACGCTTCCTGTACCGAAGGCCAGCTTGACACGACTAGCGAGCATTTCAAAACTATTGGTTAATTTTCGGAGAGAACGAAATGACATTTTCACAGAATTTCCTCGGCGGCGGCAAAGGCGGTGGCAAAGGCGGTGGCAAGGGCGGTGGCAAAGGTGGCGGCAAGGGCGGTGGCAAGGGCGGCGGGAAAGGCTATGACGCCGACGCGTCGATCGCCGACGCGCGGCTGACGATCCACGATGCCATCGCTGCCGACTGGGACGGCACGCCGGGGCGCGCGGTGTCGGCCTACCAGCCGTCCGATGACATCAAATACCTGTCGCAGACCCGCCGGCTCGATCTCCTGCTCGGCGTGGCGATGTCGGCCTTCACGGTGCGGGCCGCAGGCACCGGCACCGCCTGCACGGTCGCGGTCGGTGGGCAGGACATCTGCACCCTCGCGCGTCCCGAAATCGCGCTCCTTGAACGCCAGCTGGGCTGGGTGCGGGCCTATTCCGATCTGCGTGCCGACCGGGAAGGCGAGATCCTCGTGCAGCTCGACGAGATCGTCTCCGCCTTTTCCGGCGTGAGCGCCTTCGATCTGCCCTCGCGCGAGGCGACGGCGGAGTTCGTTGCCCTGACCCAGGACGTGGCGATCATGGTCGAGATGCAGGTGAAGCATTTCCTCCGGTCGCCGCGGCCGGCGGATTTCTCCGAACGGGTGGTGCCGCTGATCGACACGCCCGACCACAGCACCTTCCCCTCGGGCCATTCGACCGAGGCCTTCGCCATCGCCACCGTGCTTGCGCGGATCGAGCGCGGGCAGCGGCCCCAGGCGGCGGGCGGCGGGATCCTGTTCCCGCTGGCGCACCGGATCGCGGTCAACCGCACCGTGGCCGGGGTGCATTTCCCGGTCGATTCCGCCGCCGGCGCGCGGCTCGGCTGCGCCATCGGCGAGGCGATCTGCGCGCTGGCGGGCGGCGGCAACGCGGCCCGCTACGACTACGACTGCAACATCGGTCCGGCCGGGGGCGATCCCGCGAAGCACAACCCGGATTTCACCCGCCGGGCTCTGGCCGATTTCCTCGCCGCCCAACCGGCCGACGACGTCACTGTCGCCCCGCCCGCCAACCCGGCGCTGGCCGCGCGCTGGCAGGCGGCCCTTGCGGAATGGCCCGACCGCGGCGGCTACGACCCGGACGGCGACGGCGATCCGCAATGACCGGCTGGACCGACTGGCAGGCGCATGACCGGGCCTACCGGTCCCCCTATGTCGACTGGGAAGTCGCGCTGTTCGACCGGCTCGGCAGGCTCGACGCGATGACCATGATCCCGGTCCCGCCGCTGCTCGTCGGGTCCGAGCGGGGCGGCGCGGCGCAACCGGGTGCGCGCGAGGTCTTCCCCGTGCCCAGCGACGCGGCCAATCCCGATCCGGCGGCCAACCTGCCCGCCGACGGCGTGATCGCTCCGGCCGATCCGGCGGATCTTCCGGTGCTCGACCCGGACCTTGCCCCGACCACGGTGGTGGTCGGCGTGATCGACATCGACATCGGCCTCGGCCACCGCCGGTTTCGCACGGGCGACGGCAAGACCCGCGTGCTCGGCGCCTGGCAGCAGGGCGCACCCTGGCGCGCCGAGACCCGTCCGGGCCTGCCCTTCGGCGAGGAGATCTTTTCGGGCGGGATCGACGCGCTGCTCGCCGCCCACCGGCTGGACGGTCCGACCGGCACGCTGGACCACGACGGCTTCTACGGTCGGCTGGGGCTGATTTCCCACGACAGGATCGACGGCATGGGCGCGCTTGCGCATTCCGCGGCGCACGGGACCCATGTGCTCGGGCTCGCAGCAGGGCAGGACCCGGGCGACGACCCGGACGGGTTCAGCGACAATGTCCGGCTCCTGGTGGTGAACCTGCCGCCGCCGTCGTTCTTCGGCGAAGGGGGCGCCTTTCTCGACTACTACCTCTCCTACGGGCTGCAATGGATCGTGAAGACCCATGCCGCCATCGTCGCGGCAAGCGGTGCCGTCGCCGCGCCGCCGCTGATCGTGAATATCTCCTTCGGCAAGCAGGCGGGCGCGGCGGACCCGTGGCAGGCCTCGGATACGCTGGCGCTGTCGGTGCCGCAGGGCGCGGCGGCCCCGGTGATCCTGGTGCCCGCGGGGAACGACAACCTCGAGCGCTGCCACGCGCAGTTCGCCCTCGGCGACGACGCGCAAAGCCTCGCCTGGCGGGTCCAACCCGATGACGAGACCTCGAATTTCCTCGAGATCTGGGTCCTGCCCGAATACCGCGCCGGGGCGGCGGGGGGGCTGCCGGATGTGGCGCTGCCGCTCGAAATCGATCTCGAACTGCCCGACGGCACCCGGTCCGGATTCGGCACGCCGCAGCACGGAGCGGTGCGCGAGCTCTCGGGCGGGCTCGGGCGGATCTACTGCGACTGGGTCTACAGCGAACACCGCGCCGCCTACCGGCTGCGCTATCTCGTCTGCCTGGCGCCCGACCGGCTGATGGTGCCGGACGATCCCGCCTGCCGCGGCGCGCCGGCGGGAGGGTACCGGCTGCACCTCAGGAACAGCTCGGCCCACAAGCGGCTCGACGTGAGCGCCCGGATCCAGACCGACGAGGCCACCTTGCCCTCGGCGCGCAATGCAAGGCGGGCCTATTTCGAGGATCCGGACTACGCGATGTTCGAGCCGAGCGGGCGGCGCGCCGATACCTATCCCTATCCGCTCGACCCCCGGGTCGGAAGCTTCGACACCGACAGCCCGATCCGGCGGCACGGGACGATGAACGCCTATGCGGCCCATGAACAGGTGGTGGCGATCGCGGGCTTCCGGCTCACCGACGGGCGGCCCGCGCCCTATTCCGCGTCCGGGCTCGGGCTCGGCGATGCGCGCTGGGGACGGGCGGGACCGACCGCGGCCTTTCCGAGCGACGATGGCGCGGCGCATTTCGGGCTCCGGTCCGACGGAGCGCGCGACGGCTCGACCGTGGCGCTGCAGGGGACGAGCTTTGCCTGTGCGGCAGCGACGCGGTTCGTGACCGAGGCGACGCTGGACGCGCTGATCCAGGGCCGCGCCCCGGCGCTCTCCGAGACGTTCAGCGACGGTGCGCAAGGCGCAGCCTGGCATGGCCCGGCCGTCGCGCTGGCCAAGGCGGGATGGGGACGGGTGCCGTTCCAGCCCGCCCGCCGGATCGACCGCATGTAGCCGGACCCCGCGACGGCAGCCGCCAACCCGCCCGGCACAGGCGGCGCCGGCCCCCGCGGGAGTGCCGGCCGGCGGCAAAAATTGTGACCGCGTTCACGCAAATCACGCCCGGAATCACGAAACGATCACGCGCGCCCTGTAATCAACGGCGAGTCATGAGTTCCTGCGCGCGATGCCGGGTCCGTTTCCAGCGGTCCGTCTCGCGCGCATTCACACCAGAATTATTCGCCGCCGCGCCCCGAAAAGGGGGCGCCTGCGGTCCCCATACGGGCCGGTGGTCGACCGCCCCCTTGCAAAACGGCGTGCAAAAGGAACCGTGATGATGCGCTCGCTCTCCTTCGTGATCGATGAAACGGTGACCACGCAGGTCTGTGTGACGGGCAATCTCGACGGGACGCTGTCGTTCGAATTCACGGTGTTCGGGGCGGGCAATGCCGCGACGCTGGAGGCCGTTTTCATCGACCTGATCCGGCCGCTTCCGGGCGGCGGGCTCAGGGTGTACGGCGATGCGGGGCTCTCCCTCGGGCCCTGCGTCGCCGAAGGCACCGACACGCTCGGCCGTGCGGCGACGCTGGCGCGCCCGGCGGTCGATGCGCGGGGGGGGTTCGACATCGGCATCGCCTTCGGCCCGTGCGATCCCGCGGCGCCGGCCGCGCGCCGTACCGGCTTCACCCTCGCGCACGACACCGCGGTGCTGTCGCTCGACCTTTTCGATCTTGCGGGTATCGGACTGCGCTACCGTCAGCCCACGGCGGTCGAGATCCTGGCCCGCGCGGCGGGAGATCCGGGCGACGTCGTGCAGGTCTGGCCCGACCAGGAGGTGCTCGAGGTGATCGAGTTCCGGGCCGTGGGCACCCGGCCCCTCGCCGGCAATCCCGGCGCCGGCAATCTTGGCGGCGGGGCGCTCGCCGTGCTCGACCTTGCCGGAACGCAGGACGTCTTCGCCGAGCTCGCGCGCGAACAGGGCTGGTGGGGCGTCGACGGGCCGCAGCCGTTCTATGACGGATTGTCGCCCGCGTTCTCGCCCGACCGCTGAGGCTTGTGCGACCCTGACGGGGGTGGCGCGGTGCGCACCGGTCAGCCCGGGTAGCCCATCAGACGGGGCAGCCAGAGCACCAGGTCGGGCAGGCAGATCATCGCGCCGAGCGCGATCACCAGCACGGCAAGAAACCCCCAGATCTCGCGAATGATCTCCCTGAGCGGGATCCCGGTCACGGCATTGGTCACGAACAGGAGCACGCCGTAGGGCGGGGTGATGAGCCCGATCATCGCGTTGACCACCATGAGCACACCGAAATGCACGAGATCGATCCCGAGTTCACGGGCGGTCGGCAGAAACAGCGGCACGATCACCAGGATCAGCGTGGTCGCGTCGAGCACCGCGCCGAGGAGCAGGACGAACAGGTTCACCCCGACGAGGAAAACCAGCGGCGGCAGCGCCGTCCCGGCCAGCGTCTCGGAGATCTTCGCCGGGATGTTCTCGCTGGCGACGACGAAATTGAGCATCAGGGCCCCGGCGATGACCAGCCCGATGGCGGCCGAAGCGCGGGCGCTGTCGAGAAAGATGCCGTAGAGCGCGCGCCAGGACAGGGCGCGGTACACTGCCGCTGCGAGCAGGAGCGCATAGAGCGCGGCGATGGCCGCGGCCTCGGTCGGCGTGGCGATACCGCCGTAGATGCCCCCGAGCAGGAGCGCCGGCATCAGGAGCGCGGGGATGGCGCGCGCGGTCCGGCGCGGGAGCGCGGCCAGCGGCACCGGGTCTTCGGCGGCGAACCCGCGGCGGCGCGCGGCGCGGGCGTTCATGGCCATCAGCGCAAGCGCCATCGCAAGGCCCGGCAGGACCCCGGCGAGGAACAGCGCGCCGATGGACTGGCCCGAGACCAGCGCGTAGAGCACCATCGGGATCGAGGGCGGCACGATCGGGCCGATTGTGGCCGAGGCGGCGGTGAGCGCGGCGGCGTATCCGCGCGGATAGCGGTTCCCCTCGGTCATCATCCCGGTGACGATCTTGCCGAGCCCGGCCGCGTCGGCGAGGGCGGAGCCGGACATGCCGGAAAAGATCACCGAGGCGACGATGTTGACATGCCCGAGCCCGCCGCGAAACCGTCCGACCAACGCTTGGGCGAAGCCGAGGAGCCGGTCGCTGATCGTGCCCGCGGTCATGATATTGGCGGCGGTGATGAAGAGCGGCACGGCGAGCAGGACGAAGCTGCCGTAAAGCCCCTGCAGCGCGGTCTCGCCCGCAAGCGCCAGGTCGCGCCCGCCGAGGCCGAGATAGAGCAGGGTCGCGGCAAAGATCGCATAGGCCACCGGCATGCCGATCGCGGCGAGGCCGAACAGGACCACAAGCAGCGCGCCGAAGGCAAAGCTCATGCCCCGTCGTCCCCGATTGTCGCGTCGAGCGGGTCGTCGGCCCCGTCGCCCCTGAGGTCGGCCTGGAGCAAGCACGCGGCGCGCCAGCCGTAGCGGGCCGCCAGGGCGAGCAGGAACACCGCAAAGACCGAGAACACGCTGCGCATCGGGATGCCCGCGCCGGTGACCGGGTTGCGCACGGTCGCGGTCTTCCGGATCGCCAGAAAGTCGATGTAATCCCAGCTCGGTACGACCGCCCAGGCCATGGCGACGGCGATGGTGGCGGCGCAGACCAGGGCCAGACGTCGGCGCAGCCGGCGCGGCGCGGCGCGGGTGAAGACGTCAAAGCGGATGTGGTCGCGCTCTCCGAGGGTGAAGGCGGCGGTGAAGAACACCAGCCAGACCCAGAGGATCAGGCTGAGTTCCAGGGTCCAGCCGAAGGGCGTCTGCATCACCAGCCGCGAGACGATCTGGACCAGGAAGGTGAGAAACAGCGCCGCCAGCAGCGTCGCCGAGATCGCCTCGGCGCCGCGGGTGAGCCAGTATGCCAGCCGTTTCATGACGCTCCCCCCCACCCGCGGCCTCAGTCCGCGAGCGCGTTGATGCGGGCGAGCAGGCCCGGGGGCCAGGTCGCGGCGAAGTCCGAACCTTGGTACTGCGCCTGGACATGGGCGCGGAAGGCTGCGACGTCGGGGGTGTAGATCTCCAGCCCCTCGGCGCGGAGGCTGTCGATCAGCCGGGCTTCGTCGTCGAGCTGCTTGAGCCTTGCATAGGCCGCAGCCGCATCGGCGGCGCGCTGCACGGTCAGTTTCTGATCGGCGGTGAGCCCGTCCCAGGTGGCCTTGGAGAAGGCGAGGTAGTTGAGATCGACCAGATGTGCGGTGAGCACGATCTGGCAGGTCACCTCGTAGAATTTCGCGTCCACGACCGTCGGCAGGGGGTTGTCCTGGCCATCGACCGCGCCGGTGGCGAGCGCGGTGTAGACCTCGGGGAAGGCCACCGGCGTCGGGGCGGCGCCGAGTGCCCGGCCGAGGAACTGCCAGGCCTCGGTGCCCGGCATCCGCAGGGTGATCCCCGCGAGGTCGTCCGGGGTCTGCACGTCGAGCTCGTCGCGACATTGGCGCAGGTTCACGTGGCGCCGTCCCAGATACATGACCGTGAGGAGCTTGACGCCGAGCCGTTCCTCGACCTCGCGCTTGAACGGTTCCATCAGCGCATCGTTGAACACCCGGACCTGGTGGGCTGCGTCCTGATGGACGTATCCGGCGGTGAAGATCGAGAACGCGGGGATGTACTGGGCGAGCTCCTGCGCCGAGGCGATCGACATGGTCAGGTTGCCCCGGCTGATGGCTTCGATCTCGGTGCCCTGGGAAAACAACGTGCCGTTGTAACCCGGTTGGTAATCGGCGAACCCCGCGACCATCGGCGCAAAGATCTCGGCAAGCGCCGCCGAGCGGCGGTCGGATTGCGAGGCCGGTGTGGCGAGCGTGAAGGTCAGCCGCTCTTGCGCCATGCCCGGTGCGGGCACGCAGAGGGCGGCGAGCAGCAGGACGGTTGTCACAAGGCCGGACGGGATGCGGGCCAGGAGGCCGGGCAAGTGGGTCCGGCGGCCGGTGGTTGTGCGCATCGTCAGTGCCTCCCCTGGCTGGTTGCGCCGTCGGTTGCACCAAGTCGTCGTCGGCCCGGCGCTACGAGATGACTTGTGGCGGCATTTGCGCCGGTTTGCAAAAATTTCGCACCGGCCCTCCGGATCGGACGGTCGCCGGGCAGGGGGGCGAGGCGCTACGGCAGATGCGAATCCGGCCCGGCGCGACCGCGCTCCATGGCGTCGCACAGCGCGCTCGGGGAGCGATTGGTGACACACTTGTAGCGCAGTTGTTGCCTGTTTGCGCACAAACTGCGCCTGCGGCAGGTCCCGCCCGGGCCGGTACCGCTCGGGTGTAGGCTTTGGGTTCAAAGGGAAATTTCGCGCTCTGTAAATTAATTGACAAAATTTACAGAGTTGCGGAGATTGCTTTTACTTTCTTTTCAACGCCGATCACGAACCAATCCACAAATTGTGAAACTGGCCTATGATCGCCTCCAATTCGGCGGGCGCTCCGGTTGTATCGAGCGCCGAAACATCGCCGGGGACCGATCGCCGCCGGCCGAGGAACCGGTGGCGTGACAGGGACGGTCGCGCGGAGGAGCCGCGCGGGCCGGGAGGAAACGGAAAGGGGAGGACCTATGTCCGACAGTTCTACCAACAACGCGTACTGGTCCGCCAATGTGCGCATCATTCTGATCAGCCTCGTCATCTGGGCGCTGGTCTCGTTCGGGTTCGGGATCCTGCTGCGTCCGCTGCTCAGCGGCATCAGCGTCGGCGGTACCGATCTCGGCTTCTGGTTCGCCCAGCAAGGCTCGATCCTGGTCTTCCTGGTGCTGATCTTCAATTACGCCTGGCGGATGAACAAGCTCGATCGCGCCCACGGCGTCGACGAAGAATAAGGGACGGGGACAGATGGATCAGTTTACAATCAACCTCTTGTTCGTGGGCGCGTCTTTCGCGCTCTACATCGGCATCGCGATCTGGGCCCG
>JAGRMP010000373.1 GCA_020441225.1 Maritimibacter sp.
GCTGCAGGTTGAACATGATCGACACCAGCGGGATCCGCAGCGGATCGCGGGGCGGGTTCAACACCTGCACCAACCTGTCGAACGGCAGCATCTGATGCGCCAGCGCGCCGTTCACCACATCGCGGGTGGTGCGGGCATGGTCGGACAGCGTGGCCGCCGGATCGACGTTGAAGCGCAGCACCAGCGGGTTGGTGAAGATCCCGATCAGCGGTTCCAGGTCGACCTCGTTGCGGCCCGCGATCTGGACCGCGAAACTCACGTCCTGGCGCCCGGAAAACCTCTCCAGCGCGACCGCGAAGGCCGCGGTTCCGAGCGTGAAGATCGAGGTTTCGAGCGCCTTGGCCGTCTCGGCCAGCCGGGCCTCGAAATCCTGCGGCAGCTCGGCGGCGTAGCTTCGGCCTTCCGGCTCCTCGGCGGTCCGCGGCCGGTCCGACGGCACTTCAAAATAGGGCATCCCGTCAAGGGTGCGCTTCCAGTAGGTCTCTTCCTCCGCAAAGGCGCCGCTGGCCTCGTAATCGGCCTGCCACATGGCGAAATCGCCGTATTGCAGCGACAGTTCGGGCAGGTCTGCCGGCCTGCCCGTCTCCATGGCCTCGAGGAAGGTACCGAGCTCGTGCCCGAGCACACCGATCGAGTAGCCGTCGAACACGCTGTTGTGCACCGAGATGAGCAATGCCGCACGCTGCGCTTCGACCTGCACCATCGCCACCCGGATCAGCCCGGCGGATTCCAGATCGAAGGGTTCTTCGGCCGATTCGACCGCGATCTGCTTGATCTTCCGGTCGCGGTCGGCGGCGGGCACATTGCGGATGTCGAGCAGGTTGAGCTTGAAATCGACCCGGCTGACGACCTCCTGCACCGGCTCGCCGTCGCGCTCGACGAACCGGGTGCGGAACACTTCGTGGCGGTCGACGATCTTCTGAAACGCGGCCTCGACTGCGGCGGAGGCGACCGGACCGCGCAATTCCCAACGCACCGCGATGTTGAGCCCGCGATGGCCGGGGTGGATCTGCTCCATGAACCAGGCGCGTTTCTGCGTGATCGACGCCGGGAACGTCCCGATGACCTCGGTGGGGCTGGACGTTTTCATATCAACCATGACTTACCTTGTGCGCGAATTCGCCGTCCAAAGAAAGGCGTTCGGGAAAACGCGGCGCGCGCTCCGTGTCCAGCGCGGCAGGTGCGATACGGCTCTCATGGGGGATTTCCCGCCCTTGTTTCGGTTCAGAACACAGTCTTGCGCGGGAATGTGGTGATATTGCGCCCGCAACCGTCAGTTCTGCCGGTTTTCGCGCGGTCTGTCACCGCGACTTAAGGCGCGATGGCGCGGCAGTGGCGCGCGGGCCACTGCGGCCGCCCCGCCGGCCGGCGTGGCCCGGCGTGAGGCAAACGGCCGATGGGCCGTCGTCGGACGGCATCCCCTCGAGACCCTTGTGCCAACGCCCCCGCGCCGGACCTCGACCGCGACCTCGACATGACCGGGCGCGGCATCGGGCGAATCGCCGACACCGAACCCGTCCTGCCGGGGAAAACGGATCGCCCGTTTGGCGCACTTATCCCTGCAGATAGGCCGCCATGGCCGCGGCGGTGCCCTCGGCCCAGATCATCCGCAGCCATCTGTCGAAGGCTTCCGCGAACCGCGGCGCCTCGGCCAGATCGCCGTAGGTCTGGTGCTGGGCGAGCCAGGCGCGCGGGTCGTCCTTGGCGGCATGGGCGACCCGGTTCAGGCTGTCCCAGAACGGATCGTTCGCCGCGATAGCCGATCCGTCTTCGCGGGTGCCGTAGCACATCCGCGCCCAGGCCGCCTCGACGAGCGCCAGCCCCTCGATGGGCGTACCGGCGGCGAGCCCGTCGCGGATGCTGCCATGGACAAAGCCCGGGTGCCGCGACGAGCCGTCGAAGGCCACCCGCCGGGTGGTGTCGACGATCATCGGGTTGCCGAAACGGCCGAGCAGCAGGTCGATGTACTCGCCAGGCGTGAAACCCGGCACCGTCTTGATATGCGGCAGGATCTCCTCGCGCTCGATCTTCTCGAATACGGCGCGGATGCCCGCGTGTTCCATCGTGCCGGCGATGCTCTCGACCGAGAGCAACTCGCCGAGGTTGGAGATCACCTGGTGGCCGCCGTTCAGCATCCGGATCTTCATCAGCTCGAAATCGTGCACGTCGTCGGTGATCGTCGCGCCGGCTTTTTCCCATGCGGGCCGCCCGGCGCAGAACTTGTCCTCGATCACCCATTGGCGGAAGTTCTCATGCGTGACCGGCACCGCGTCGTCGATGCCGAACTCGAGGGCAAGCGCCAGCTCCTTCGGCCCCGTCGCGGGCACGATGCAATCGACCATCGCGTTGGGGAAGGTGCAGTTGGCGTCGATCCAGTCCGCGAGCTTGGGGTCCGAGAGCCGGGCGAGCGAGACCACGGTCTGGCGCAGCACGTCGCCGTTGTGCTGGAGGTTATCGCAGCACTGGCCGGTGAAGGGCCCGACGCCCGCATCGCGCCGCCGCCTGAGCGCCGCCACCATCGCGCCGAAAGCCGTGACCGGCGCGTCCGGATGCGCGGCGTCGTGGACGATATCCGGGTGGCCCGCGTCGAAGCCGCCGGTGGCCGGATCGATGTAATAGCCGCCCTCGGTGACGGTCAGCGCGACGATGCGGATATCGGGTTCTGACATGCGCGCGATCAGTGCCGCGTTGCCCTCCTCGATCGGCACGTAATCGATCATCGCGCCGGTCACTTCGGCCGATTTGCCCGAGGGATCGAGCTCGATCAGCGTGGTCAGGTAATCCTGCGCCGCCATCTTGCGCCGCATCTGCTCGTCATAGGGCCGCACGCCGGCGCCGATGATCGCCCAGTCCAGCGCCAGCCCCTGCTGCATCAGCCGGTGCAGGTACCACGCCTGGTGGGCACGGTGGAAATTGCCGAGCCCGATATGGACGATCCCCGGGGTCAGCGCCGACCGGTCATAGGTCGGTCGCAGGATATCTCCGGGAAGCTGGTCGAGGGTGGCGTTCGAAAGCGTGATGGCCATGGCAAATGTCCCGGTTCAGGTGGTTTTGAGCATGCCGCCGTCAACGTGATAGGCGGAGCCGACGGAATAGGAGGCGCGCGGGGAACACAGGAAAACGCAGAAATCGGCCAGTTCCTCGACCGAGCCGAAGCGCTTGATATCGGCGTGTTCGTCGGCCACCTCCTGCAGGTAGCCTTCCCAGCCCTCGCCCGCGAGTTCGCGCGCGGTGTTTTCCCAGTCGGGGGTGCGGATCAGCCCGGGGTTCACCGTGTTGACCCGGATGGAACGCTTGATCATCTCGGTCGAGAGCGATTTCGCGAACATCAACAGCGCCGCCTTGGTGGTGTTGTAGATCGGCTCATACCAGAGCGGCTGGACGGCGCAGATCGAGGCGTTCATCAGCATCGCGCCGCCGCCCTTGGCCTCGATCTGGGAGGCCAAGCCGCGCGAGAGCCGGACCGCCGCCATCACGTGAAGATCCCAGTAATACTGCCATTTCTCGTCCGGCGCCTCGGCCACGGTCTCGTTCGAGCCGGTGCCCGCATTGGAGACGAAGATATCGGCCCCGCCCATCGCCGCCGCGGCGTCGATCACCGCCTGGCAGCCCTCGGCCGTGGCGACATCGGAGGCCACCCCCCGGGCGCGGGTGCCGAACTCCTGTGCGATCCCGTCCGCCGCTGCCGCGATTGCCTCGGCATGCCGGGCGGTGATGAGCACATCCGCCCCTTCCCGGGCAAAGGCCCGCGCGATCCCGAGGCCGATCCCCTTGGACCCTCCCGTGACCACCGCAAGTTTTCCAGCCAGTCCCAGGTCCATCGCACGATCTCCTTCAGTTCATCCAGTTGCCGCCGTCGACATT
>JAGRMP010000374.1 GCA_020441225.1 Maritimibacter sp.
CACCTCGTCCGACCCCACCCCGCAGATGATCCGCTCGGGGTCGAGCCCGTGGGTCTCGCCGATGGCCCGGCGCAGCGCGCCATGGTCGGTGTTGGGATAGCGGTGCAGGCTGTGCGCCGCCTTGGCCATCGCCTCTATCGCCTTGTCGGACGGCCCCCAGGGGTTTTCGTTCGAACTGAGCTTGATCACATTCTCGATCCCGGCAAGGCTCGCGGCCCCGCCTTCGTAGAGCGAGATCTCCATGATACCGGGTTGGGGCGTGGGTCCGTCTGCCATGCGTTGTCTCTGGGGATAACTTTCCCGACCCTCTTACGCGCAGAGCGCGGCAAGGGCTAGCCTTTTGACGGCACAGGGGAAACCCGGGCAACAGACCGCCAGCAAAAAACCGCCCCGGAGCGCTGTGGCGCCGGGGCGGCTCGATTGTTTCCGGGACGGGGCTCAGGCCGCGGCGGCGGGGCGGTTTTCCTTCAGCTCCGGCGCGCCGGTGGCCATGTTGGTGCCCAGATAGGGCTGGTTCGATGCCTTCCAGCCGGCAAAGCCGCCCTCCATATGGGCGATCTTTTCGAACTTGCCCTTGGTCAGGCACAGCTCCGCCGCCTTGCGCGAGCGCACGCCCGACCCGCAATGCAGCACCACGTGCTTGCCAAGCTCGGCGGGCAGCGCCTTGCGCTCGAAATGGCTGAGCGGCGCGAGCAGCGCGTCCTCGATGCTTTCGAACATGTATTCCGCCGGCGTGCGCACGTCGATCAGGATGATCTCCTTGTTCGCAAGGCCCCGGGCCACCTCTTCCGGCGTCCAGGTCTCCAGCGTCTTGCCGTTCACGGTATCGGTCTGCATCTCGTCTCTCCTGTGCTTCGGGCCGGGGACATGGCCCCCCGCGCCCCTGTTCAACGTTGCAGCCAATCTAGGGGTTCCGTGACCGGGCGAAAGATATATTCCAACATTTGAATGTTAAAATATTCGTGAGGGGACCCACCCTCACCCGGCCGACGCCGCTGCCCTCTCAGCTCGCCAGCACGTTGCGAAAGGCCCAGGGCTCGTTTTCGTCGATATCCTCGGGGAACAGCTCCCAGCGGTTGGTGAGCGGGGTCCAGTCGGTGTAATGCGCCTCGACCGGCCCGAGATAGGGCCGCTGGACTTCGAGGCAGCGCACATGGTCCATCTCGTCGGTCTCGACGATCCCCGCTTCGGGGTTCTCCAGCGCCCAGACCATCCCCGCGAGCACGGCAGACGTCACCTGCAGCCCGGTGGCGTTCTGGTAGGGCGCAAGGTCCCGCGCCTCGGCGTTCGACAGCCGCGATCCGTACCACAGCGCGTTCTTCTCGTGGCCGAAGAGCAGCACCCCCAGCTCGTCGATCCCCTCGACGATCTCGTCTTCCCCGAGGATGTGGTGTCTGGTCTGCGTCACCCCCGAACCGAACATCTCGTGCAGGGACAAGACCGCGTCGTCGCTCGGGTGATAGGCGTAATGGCAGGTCGGCCGGTACTCGGGCGCCGCCGGATCGCCGACGGTGAAGAAATCGGCAATCGAGATCGCCTCGTTATGGGTGACCAAGAAACCGAACTGCGGCCCCGGCGTCGGGCACCAGGTGTGCACGCGGGTGATCGCGCCCGGCCGGTCCAGCCAGATCCCCGCCCGGCAGCCGGTCTCGTGGGCGTAACCGTTCTCGGGGAACCACGGCTCGAACGTGCCCCAGCCGAGTTCGGCGGGCTGGAACCCTTCCGAGATGAACCCCTCGACCGACCAGGTGTTGACGAAGGTGCCCCGCGGCCGCGGCACCCGCCGCGCCTGGGTGTCGCGCTCGGCGATGTGGATGCCCTGCACCCCGAGATCCCGCATCAACGCGCCCCAGCCCGCGCGGTCCACCGGCATCTCGCCGCCGCGTCCGGTATCCGCCGCCAGCACCATCAGCGCCTCCTTGACGAACCAGCTCACCATCCCCGGGTTGGCCCCGCAGCAGCTCACCGCCGTGGTGCCGCCGGGCGACGCCGCCTTCTCGTCGCGCACCGCCTGGCGCAGCGCGTAATTCGTCCGCGCCGCGTTGTCCGTGGTGTCGAAATAGAACCCGGCCCAGGGCTCGACCACCGTGTCGATGTAGAGCACGCCCAGCGACCGGCACAGCTTCATGATGTCGAGCGACGAGGTATCGACCGACAGGTTCACGCAAAACCCCTGCCCCTCGGCAAAAACCTCGCCCAGCACGTCGCGGTAATTCTCCGGCGTCAGCGCCTCCTGGATATGCCGGATCCGGTGCTGCTTCAGCCAGGTCGCCACTCCCGGATCGGGGTCGATCACCACCAGCTTGTCGGCGTCGAAATCGAAATGCCGCTCGATCAGCGGCAGCGTGCCGCGCCCGATCGAGCCGAAACCGATGATCGCGATGGGACCGTCGATACGGCCGTAGACGGGATAGGACACGGGCGGGCTGCCTCCTTTGCAAACTGTGGCCCCCCTATCGCAAATGCGCGCCCCCATGCCAAGGTCGGCCCGGCCCGTGCCGGCGCTCCCCGGCCCAGCCGGTCTGGCGAAACGGCGGTGATTTCTGGCGCACCGGCGGCAGACAGCCCTTTCCGAACCCGCCATCATGCGCCCATCGACCGCCGGGCCACCCCCCGGCCAAACCCAAGGAGACAGCCCATGATGATCGCCCATGTCGATTTCGACGTCGCCGCCGACCGCCGGTCCCAAGCCCTCGCCGTGCTGCGCCAGCAGGTGGAAGAGGTCCGCGCACTTCCCGGCTGCCGCAGCTTCGC
>JAGRMP010000375.1 GCA_020441225.1 Maritimibacter sp.
ATCGGCAAGCAGCGCCACGGGCCGATCGGCAATGTCGAGCTGAGCTTCGAGGGCGAATTCACCCGCTTCGGCAACCTGGTGAAGACCTGGCAACAGGGCACCGGCGATGGATACTAGCGCGGGGTCGGGCCGCAAGACCGCGGCCGCGCCCTGGGCGCCGCTGCTTGCCGACCCGACCGCCCGCGCAGATCTGGGCCGGGCCCTGGCGCCGCTCCTGACGGCCGAGGTGACCCGGCGGTTGCCTGCCGAACTCGCCTTCGACCCGCAGGACGGCGATATCGACGCCTGGATCGCCCGGGCCGACGGGATCGCGCGGATCCACACGATTACAAGGACGGACACCGGGGCGCTTGCCGGGCTGCTCCTGCTGTCTTCCGCAGACGATTGCGACGGGCGCGATCTGATGATCGGGTATTTCCTCGGCCGCGCACATTGGGGCGCCGGGCTGGCCAGCGACATGCTCGCCGGGCTGGTCGAACGGCTCGACCGGGGGCCACGTCGGCGGCTGCTCGCCGGGACCGACGGCGACAATCTGGCGTCGCAGCGGGTGCTGGAAAAGGCCGGGTTCGAGCGTGACCGGTCACCCGGGCGGCAGGACCGTGTCACCTTTGGCCGGGCGTGCGGCAGCTGACCCGGCCCGCGCCGCACCGCCTCCGGCGGAGCTCCGCCCATCGTCGTCCCGCCCTGCACACCGGCGCTTTCCGCGATCCTCGGCATCGGTCACAATGGCCGCGGCGTGAAACGCCGGCCGAGCCGACCCCGCATCGCGGCCATTGGCAGCGGCCCCTCATGACGGGAGACGAAACAGCGTGTCCACAGCCACTTTAGCGGCCATCCGGTACGGTACCGGGCTGTCGCCCCGCATCGCGCTCGCCGCTGATGCCGACGCGGTGCTGGCACAGCTTGCGGGCCCGGACCAGGCCGCGGCGCAGTTCCCCATCGCCGGGCTCGCCGACCTCTGGCCTTTGATCGCCGAATACGGCGCCGCGCGGCGTGACAGCAGCGCCGGACGCGCCGGCGGCGCCGAGCGGTACAAAGCCGCCCGAGCGGCGATCCGCGACAGGCTCAACGCCGGCATCCGCGCGCGGCTGATGCGCGGGGCGCTGGCGGCGGACGGGTTTCGCGAACGGCTGACCTGGTTCTGGGCCGACCACTTCACCGTGCGGGCCACGAGCGTACGCTACCGCCCCGGTCCCGCGACCTATGTCGAAGACGCGATCCGGCCGCATGTGGCGGGCAAGTTTTCCGACATGCTGCGCGCCGCCGCGATCCATCCGGTGATGTTGGCCTATCTCGATCAGGACAGTTCGATCGGCCCGGAAAGCCGGGTCGGACAACGCAAGGACGGCGGGCTCAACGAAAACCTCGCGCGCGAGATCCTGGAGCTGCACACGCTCGGCGTGGGGGCGCAGTTCACCCAAACCGATGTGACCGAGTTCGCCGAACTCCTCACCGGGCTCACCTTCACCGTTGAGGACGGGTTCCGGTTCCGCCGCCGCTGGGCCGAACCCGGCGCGGAACGCGTGCTGGGCAGCCGCTACGGTGGCAAAGGCCCGGCGAAGCGCAAGGACATTTTCGACGCTCTCGACGATATCGCCCACATGCCCACGACCGCTGCGCATCTGGCCCATAAGCTCGCGGTGCATTTCATATCCGACACCCCCGACCCCGACCTCGTCATGCAGATGACCCATGCCTACCTGGCGAATGACACCGATCTCGCACGGGTCTACGAGGCCATGCTGGCCCACCCGAAAGCCTGGACCCCGCTCGGGGCCAAGGCGCGCCAGCCCTTCGAGTTCATCACCGCCGCGCTGCGGGCGCTCGGCACGGCCGAAACCCGGCTCGCCACGCTCACCAACGGCGAGCTCAACCGGTTGATCCTGCGCCCGCTCGCGCGAATGGGGCAGCCCTACGAACAGCCGCCGGGACCGAACGGCTGGCCGGAAGACGCCGAAGCCTGGATCACCCCGCCGGCACTTGCCGAACGGATCGCCTGGGCGATGAACGTGAAAGCGCTGCACGACGGTCCCCTGCCCGAGCCCGCGGAATTCGTCGCAACGGCGCTCGGCGACCTCGCGCCTGCCGATCTGACCCAGGCGGTGCGGATGTCCGAGAGCACGCGCGCGGGGCTGGGCCTCGTGCTCGCCTCGCCCGCGTTCAACCGGCGTTAGGAGAAACCGATGTCTTCCCAACTCGACCTCGACCGCCGCCGGTTCCTGCGCCTGAGCGCCGCCCTCGGCTGCTCCGCCGCCGCCGCGCCGCTGATGACCCGGGTCACGTTCGCCGCGGTGCCCGGCGACAACCGGCTTGTCGTGCTCATCCTGCGCGGTGCGATGGACGGGCTCGACGTGTTGCGCCCGGTGGGCGATCCGGATTTCGCCGGGCTGCGCGGCCCGGATGTTGCGGGCGAAAAACCGGCCGCCGATCTCGACGGGTTCTTCGCCCTGCACCCGGCGCTCGCCGATCTGCTGCCGATGTGGCGCGCGGGTGGGCTCGGCTTCGCCCACGCGGTCTCGACCCCCTACCGCAACAAGCGCAGCCATTTCGACGGTCAGGACATCCTCGAAGCGGGCAGCGGGCTCGACGTGCCCGACAGCCAGATCCGCGACGGCTGGCTCAACCGGCTGATCCAGGCCCTGCCCGGCGCCACCGGCGAGACCGCCTATGCGATCGGGCTCGACCAGCTCAAGGTGATCTCGGGCGCGGCCCCGGTCCGGCAATGGAGCCCCGACGCGCGGATCGAACTCGACGCCCAGAGCCGCCGCCTGCTCGAACGGCTCTATGAAGGCGACCCGCTGTTTCATGCCGCCGGCAACACGGCCTTCGATCTCGCCGAGGCCGCGCTCGCGAACGAAACCGACGCGGCGCAAAGCGGGGAAATGGTGGGCGACATGGCCGAAGACATGGCGGACGGCATGGCTGGCGACATGTCGGAAAGAACGGCACGTGAAACGGCGAAGGCGCCCCGCCGCGCCGGAGTATCCGCGGCGGGCCTCGCCGCTTTCGCCGCACGAAAGCTGCGGGCCGAAGCGCGGATCGCGGCGTTCTCGATCAACGGCTGGGATACCCATCGCGACCAGCGTCAGGTGCTCGGCGGACGGCTCGAAGCCCTCGCCGCCGCGCTCGGCGCGCTCGAACGGGGGCTCGGACCCGAGGTCTGGGGCAAGACCACCGTTCTGGCCATGACCGAGTTCGGCCGCACGGTGCGCGCCAACGGAACCGCCGGCACCGATCACGGTACCGGCGGGGCGATGCTGCTCGCGGGCGGCGCGGTGCGCGGCGGGCGGGTCCTGGGCGACTGGCCCGGGCTCGACGAATCGTCGCTCTATGAACGCCGCGACCTGATGCCCACCCGCGATGTGCGCGCCTTTGCCGGCTGGACCATGCGCGGGCTGTTCGGGCTCGACCGCAGCCTGATCGAGGGCAGCGTTTTCCCCGGTCTCGACATGGGGGACGATCCGGGGGTGCTGCTGTGATCCTTGCCGCGCCTGGTGGCCTGACCTAGGGTCGCGCCATGATCGTCCCCTTCCTTCTCCTGCTCGTGTCGCTCGCGGGCGTTGCCGTCGCCCTCACCCAGCCCGGCTGGTCGGACCTGCTGCTGGTGGCCGCGCCCTCGGCCCTCGCGAGCCTGTATCTGATGCTGCGCGCCCTGGGCGGGCGGTCGAAATCCACCGGAGATGCGGGACAGGTGATCCTCGACGGTTCCAACGTCATGCATTGGCGCGACGGCAAGCCGGAGATCGCCACCCTGCGCGAGGTGCTGGACCATGCGCAGGCGAAGGGCTTCACCCCCGGTGTCGTGTTCGACGCCAACGCCGGCTATCTGCTGTTCGAGCGCTATGTGGACGACCGGGCCTTTGCCAAGGCGCTCGGGCTCAGGGCCGACCGCGTGCTGGTGGTGCCCAAGGGCGAGCCGGCCGACCCGACGATCCTGGCCGCCGCCCGCGATCTGGGCGCGCGGATCATCTCGAACGACCGGTTTCGCGACTGGCGCACGGAGTTTCCCGAACTCGCCATGCCCGGTTATCTGATCCGCGGCGGCTACCGCGACGGGGCGCTGTGGCTCGACGTGGATCTGCCCCGCACGGCGGCCTGAGCGCGGACCTAACGTTCCCTCGCCGGCCCCTCTGGCGGGCGGTCGATCAGTGCCTCGATCTCGTCCGTCACGCCTGCAGGCAGCGGGCCGAGGGCCATCGCGGCGGCGTTTTCCTCGGCCTGGGCCACGGTCTTGGCGCCCGGCACCGGGATCAGCGCGGGCGATTTGGCGAGCAGCCAGCCGAGCGCACCCTGCCCGAGCGTCCGGCCGCCGGCGGTGAGCAGCTCGCGCACCGCGTCGAGCTTTGCCACCAGCCCGTCCGACACCCGGCCGTCCTTGAAATAATCGAGCCAGTCGAAGGTGTTGGCCCGGATGTCGTCCTTGGCCACCTGCTGCCCGGCGGCGAACTTGCCGGTGAGCAGCCCCATGGCGAGGGGCGAGCGGATGAGCTGCTGGAGCCCGTGGCGCTCGGCCATCGCGTGCTGCGAGGGCGCGTCGAAGAACAGGTTCATCGTGTATTCGACGCCCGCGAAGCCCGGCCAGCCGGCGGCGGCGTCGAGCCGTTCGGGGAAATCGGTGCTCCAGCCGTAGCTGCCGATCTTGCCCGCGCCGCGCAGCGCTTCGAGCGTGTCGAAAACCTCGGGCACCGCATCGACCGGCAGGGTGTTGATATGGCACAGCAGCACGTCGATCCGGTCGCGCCTGAGCCGGGCAAGGCTCGCCTCGGTCGAGGCGCGGATCGCGTCGGGGCCGGCGTCGTCGCGGATCACCTGGCGGGTCTCGCGGTCGAAGACGGGGCCGAATTTCGACACCACCACCGAGCCCGCGCGGTTACCGAGCACCTGGCCCAGAAGCTCTTCGGAATGCCCTGCGCCATAGACGGCGGCGGTGTCGAACACCCGCACGCCCTGGGCCCAGGCCGCCTCGATGGTGCGGGCGCTTTCGGCGTCGTCGCTGCCCGAGTAGCCGAGCGGCGTGTCGCCCGCCCAGAACGGGCCGCCGATGGCCCAGCAGCCCATGCCGATCCGGGGGGCGCCTTCGAGGGGGTTCGGGTGCAGGGTCATGGGCGGTCTCCTTTTTCCGCGTATCATGCCGCGAAGCGGCGCGAATGTCGCGCGCGTCCGGGCTTGCGCGAACGCAACCGCGCTTTCAGAGCTGCAAGCCTCGGGCGCGCGGCTACCAGCCGCCGGTCAGGCTCTTCCACCCCAGGCGCGCGCGGCGGGAAAACTCGGAGCTTTCCAGCCCGCCCGCCGCGATCGCCGCAGGCTCGGCCATGGCGCGGGCGAGGATCCCGTCGGCCCGCCAGCCCGCCCTGAGCGCCGGGATCGAGAGCTTGAAGTTGATCTTGCGCGCCTCGGCGATGTCGGC
>JAGRMP010000376.1 GCA_020441225.1 Maritimibacter sp.
TGATCGTCCAGACATAGGGCATCATCGCGCCGGTCAGCATGACCATGTGCGACCGGTCCACCGCCCGTTCCGGCAAGGGATGCGACGCCCTGAGCGTGAGCTCCTGCGCCACCTCGCCGGAGAAGGCCGGGTGCTCGGCCTCGGATACCGGAGCGACCCGGGCAACGGGCGCGCCGGCCGGGGCGAGGATCAGCCCGGCGCGCTGGCGCGCGCCTTCGCGCAGCGCCAGGATTGGGCGCGCTGTCCCGTCCGCCGGCAGTGTCAGCTCGATGTCCAGCCTCTGGCCTTGCGCAATCCCGAAGCGGTGCCCCGCCACCGGCTGCACCGGATGGCCGTCGACGGCGACGAGCCGGCCCTCGACATCGCCGGTGTCGATCCAGAACACCGTCATCGAAGCGGCGTTGATGACCCGCAGGAGGACCCGGCCGCCGTCTTCCACCTGCACGACCTCCGGGTCGTCCAGCGTGCGGTCATTGGCGACGTAGGCGTCGAACTCGAAATCGTTGAGGTCCATGGCCATGCCCGCCATGCCGGGCATGTCACGCATCTGGCCCATCATGGCGGCCATGTCGCCGCGCGCCGCCGGCATCGCGCCCATCATCCCGTGATGCATCGCAGCCATGCCGGGAACCGCCTGGCTGCCGTCCTGCACCGTGCCATGGTCCATCGCCATGCCGCGGCTGATGGTCTCGAGCACCTCGGCGCCCGGAGTGAATGACAGATCGTGCAGGAACATGACCACTTCCTGCCGGTCCGCGGCCACGTCCTCGGCACTGCGCACGATCAGCGGCGCCGACAGCATCTCGACCTCCTGCGCCGGCACATGGGCGTGCATCCAGAAGGTGCCCGGCATCGGCGCGAAATCGAACGACCGGCGCGCGCCGGCGGCGAGCATCGGATTGGTGTTCGACACCCCGTCCTGCGCATTGGGCGGGACCTGCCCATGCCAGTGGACGATGGTCTCGATGTCGAGATCATTCGTCAACTCGACCCGGAAGCGCTGCCCCGACTCGAGCGTCAGCCCGGGCCGCCCAGCCCCGTCGACGAGGCCGAAGACGCTCGCGGCTCGCCCGCCGATGTCGAGGGTCCGGCGCGTAGCGGCCAGGGAGACCGCCTCCGCGCTGGCCCGGGCGCGGGCCGGAACCAGGGCCGGGAATGCCGCGAGGGCTCCGGCGGCCAGGCCGCCCTTCAGAAGGTCGCGTCGCTTGAGCAGGCTCATATCGGTCTCCGTGGATCCGGTGAAGGTCAAAGGCAGGTTCGGGGTCTGCCGCGCCGCGGCGCGTGGTCGTCAGAATTAGCGTTTTCACCGGCCGCCGCCAGTGACTTCTGAGCGCCCGGCGACGCCGGCAGAGGGGCGGCCGACCAGCACATATCGCAGACCTTGTCGCCGTGCGACAACGTCCCGTTGCGCCGGTAGTGGCCGCGCGCGCCATCGCTCGCGATCAGGTCGGCGCCGGGCCAGTCGTAGCGGCACCAACTCACCCGGAACACGTCGAGCAGCGCGCGGTCGCCGGTATGACCCGCAAGCTGTCGCACCCGGGTGTGCGGCGGGCAATGGGTGAAATGGGTCAGGATCGCCCCGTCGCGCATGCGGGTCGACACGGCATAACCCGGCGCGCCGGGCGCGGCGAACGGAAAACGTAGCAGCATGCGGACCGTCCGCTCCAGCCTTCTGGCCGGGTCGCGCGAAGTCAGCCGGAACGGCAGGGAACAGGCTTTCAGCATCTTTGCGTAGACAACCCAGCCGATGTCGGCCACCACCTCCTGCGCCACCGGGCCCGCGACGCCCATGTCGCGCAAGGCGATGTTCGCGGCAAGGGTGGTTTCCACAAGATCCACCAGAAGCAGGTTGCCGAAGTGACGCGGCGGGTTGCGCATCGGGGGCAGGCAAGCGCGCCGCGCCTTCATGCGCACCCGGAACGCGCGAAACTCGGGCCCAAGCCAGCGGAGCTCCGATCCGTCCGTCATCCGGATCGACCGTGCCAAGAGCACCCTGTGCGCGGCGCGGAATAGGACGATGTCCGTCAGCCATCTGGCGGCCCTCAAACGCAACGACGGAACGCGCATCGGATCCCTTTCCCTGTCACAAGGCGAGACGCCGCAGGCGCAACGCGTTGGAGATCACCGAAACCGAGCTCAGGCTCATTGCCGCCGCGGCAATCATCGGCGAGAGCAGGAGGCCGGACACCGGGTAGAGAGTGCCGGCGGCGATCGGCACGCCGGCCACGTTGTAGACGAATGCGAAGAACAGGTTCTGCTTGATGTTGCGCACCGTCGCGCGCGCGAGCTTGCGGGCGCGCACGATGCCGGTGAGATCGCCGCCGAGCAGCGTGATGCCGTGTTTCGGTCGAGACGGTCACTGTCATGCCGCAGACAGGGTCGGTCGCGGTCGCGGTTTCCGGCCCCGGATCCGTCTCGTGAGATGCGGCGGGATGGTGATGACGATGGTCGGTCATGTCAGCCTCCGTATTCGGCGCAGGTCCAAGATGGGGCTTCCCTCCACTGGAGGGTCAAGGCCCGGGCACTTACGCAGAGGGAACATGCCTGTGAAGGCGGACCGCGCCGCCGCAGGCCGGCAGCACGGTCCGGGACCCTACTGACCGTCCATCATCCCGTCGTCGTCCGAGCCCATCATGCCGGTGTCAGGCATCTGCGCACCTCCACCAGGGGCGCCCGGCATGGCGAAAGGACGCATCCGCGCCATCCGGTCCGCCGGTTCGGTCATCTCGCTGGCCGTCACCTTGCCGTCGCCGTCGGCGTCAAGCGCCTGAAACCCGTCAACCATCGCTTCCCGGGTCACGGCGGCATGGAGCGCCGCATACTCGTCGAGGCTCAGGACCTCGTCGCCGTCGGCATCATAGTCGGTGAGCAGTGCCTGCAAGCCTTCGTGCGCCTCCTCAGGCGTCACCGTGCCGTCGCCATCCTCGTCCAGCAGGTTCGCCAATGCGCCCGTCGGTCCCATCATGCCCATGCCAGACATGCCGCCCCCGCCGTGCATCTGCATCATCATCTGCATCATCCCGGCCATGTCGTGCATGCCACCCATGCCAGCCCTTCCCGGTAGGCCACCCATCCCGGCCGCGCCGCCCCCGTGTGGGCCCATCCGGCCCATGCCCGGCGCGCCGCCCATCATCCCGGGGCCCATGCCCGGCGCGCCACCCATCATCCCGGGGCCCATGCCGTTCATCGCGCCCATGCCAGGGCCCATGGTCCCCATCATCCCCAAGCCGCCTGTAGTGCCGCCGCCCGGGCCGTGCGCGAAGCCGGGGCTCGCGAGCGCTGCGCCGAGCGCGAGACTGGCGGTGAAGATCCTGATCGTCGTCATGACTGCCTCCTGTGACTGGCCTCATCTGCCATCGCCGGCAGTGAAACCGCGATTGCGTCTCTGCGTCATCCCGGCAAATGTATCGGCACGTCGCAGGCACGCGGGATTGTTACATTCGGCGACAATAAAGACCCTGCGCATGCAAAAAGACCGGCCTATATCTCTGGTATGTCCAGCGCACCGCATATCCTGGTCGTCGACGATCACCGGGAAATCCGGGTGTCGGTGAGCAAATACCTCGAACGGAACGGGTTGCGCGCCACCGCGGCGGAGAATGCCGCCGACATGGACGCGAAACTGGCGACCGGACATTACGACCTCATCGTTCTCGACGTAATGATGCCCGGCGAGACCGGGTTGTCGGCCTGCCAGCGTCTTTCGGCCGAGAGCCGGATTCCGATCATCCTGCTGACCGCGCTCGGTGAGGAGACCGACAGAATCGTCGGGCTCGAGATCGGCGCCGACGACTACTTGGCCAAGCCGTTCAACCCGCGTGAACTGCTGGCACGGATCAAGGCGGTGCTGCGCCGCACCGATCGGCCGGAATCTCTTGCCGTAGGGTTCGCCGGCAAGACCGTGCGCTTCGCTCACCTCGCTCTCGACGCCGACCGCCGCGCACTGATCAGCCCCGACGGCAGCGAGACGCGCCTTACCACGGCCGATTTCAAACTGCTTTGCGTGCTCCTCGAGCGCCCGCGGGTGGTGCTGAGCCGCGAGGAATTGCTCGACCTCGCAGCCGGCCGCGCCGCAGGGCCGTTCGACCGCACCATCGACAACCAGATCAGCCGTCTGCGCCGTAAGATCGAGCCCGATCCGCTCCGGCCCGCGATCATCGCCACGGTGCGCAACGGCGGCTACAGTCTCGCGGCCGACGTCGAGGTCGCCGACTGATGGGACGGCCATGGCAAAGCCTCAGGGTGCAGCTCGTCGTGCTGATCGTCGCCGCGCTGGCGGTGGCGCAGACGGTGAGCCTGTGGCTGTTCGCCGACGAGCGCAGCCTCGCGATTCGAGCCGCGCTCGGCTTCGAAGCCGCAGGCCGGGCGGCCAACGTGGCGCGCCTGATCGAGGAGGCGCCGCCCGAGCTACATGCCTCGATCCTGCGCGCGGCGAACTCGCCGCTGGTGCGCTTCGATCTCGCAGACGCGCCGAGCGTCACGCATCTCGAACATGCCGACAGAGGCCAGATCGAGGCGCGCGTTCGCACCCTGCTTGACGACGGCTTCAGCCGCGACATCCGGGTCGAGCTGCACGAGATCGAGGGCCGCATCCTGCCGCTACCGAATCTGTCACCACGAATGGCCGACATGCACATGGCGATGATGCAGGGCCATCTGGCGGCCATCGAGATGAACCTGTCGATCGCCATCGCCGGGGGCAAATGGCTCAACGTCGGCACGAGGTTCGAGCGCCCGCCGCTGCAATGGCCGTTGTTTTCGACGCTCACCTTCGGGGTCACCGCCGCGCTCATTCTCGTCACCGTGTTCTGGTTCCTGATGACAGGGCTCACCGGCCCACTCCGCGGTCTCGCCCGCGCCGCCGAGCGGTTCGGCCGCGGCGAGGACGTGGCGGCGTTGCCGGCCACGGGTCCGGACGAAGTGCGCGATCTCACCGCGGCGTTCAACCGGATGCAGGCGCGGTTGACCCGCTACATCGACGACCGCACACGCCTGCTTGCCGCGCTCGGACACGACCTGCGCTCGCCGCTTACCGCGCTGAGGGTGCGCGCCGAAATGGTCGACGAGTCTGAAACCCGCCTCGGCCTCATTGCATCCATCGAGGAAATGCAGGACATGGTCGAGGCCACACTGACCTTCGCCCGTGGCCTGACGGGCTCGGAACCGGCCGAACCGGTCGAGATCGGCGCGTTTCTGGCGAGCCTCCGCGATGACATGGTCGGTGGCTTCGATCTTACCGACGGTCCGCGGCTCACCACGCGGCTCAAGCCCAACGCCCTGCGCCGCGCCCTGCGCAACCTGATCGAAAACGCCCAGCGTTACGGCGGCACCGCCCGGGTTTCCTGGCACGAGGACCGGGGCGAGCTTTCAATCATCGTCGATGACGACGGCCCCGGCATTCCCGAGGCCGAGCTGGAGCGCGTGTTCGATCCGTTCTACCGGCTCGAGACCTCGCGTTCGCTCGAGACCGGCGGGCACGGGCTTGGCCTGTCCATCGCCCGGACCATCGCCCGGGCCCATGGTGGCGACATTCATCTTGAAAACCGGGAAGGCCGCGGGCTCAGGGCCACCCTTGCCATTCCGCTCGCTCCCGACCCGGCAGACCCGAAAGGAGATTGACATGAAGACACTCGACATGATCGTGACAACGTTTCCGCTACTCACATGGGCCGGTACGGCCGTGGCGGACCCCGGATACATTGGCTACGGCGGGATGATGGGAGGCGGCTACGGCCTGCTCGGCGGGGTGATGATGCTGGTGTTCTGGGTCGCGGTGATCGCGCTCATCGTCTACGGCATCCGCTGGTTCAACGACGGCGGCCCTGGAACGGGAGCCGGGCGCCGCAGCGACGCGCTCGACATCCTGCGCGACCGTTTCGCCCGCGGCGAGATCGACGAGGACGAGTTCAAGCGTCGCAAGGCGGCCCTTGAGGCCCGAGCCGGATGAAACGAGCGGCCCGGGGCACGGATCCGGGCCGCCGTCACGTCGAAGCATTGAAGGCAACGGATTACAGCGACGTAGGTCTTTTTCGCGCCGCTCTGGCCCACGACACCGCCCTTCCTGCCGACGACCTGCCCGAGGCGCTGCCGCCGCGCGCTGCACATCCGGGACGACCTTGCGCCCTACGAGATCCACGCCGACCGGACCCTTTTGCGCTCTGCTGGACGTTGCCGAAACGGCAGGCGATCCTCTGCGCGGTCGAGATCGGCCGCTCCGGGCTCCAAGAGGAAGGCACGGTCTACGTCGGCGCCGAGCGTGAATGGCCGAGTTGGACGCCGACCCCGGAGATGACCGGGCACGGCGCGGATCCCTAAGAGCGCTTCACCGACGGAGTGCCCGGGGCGGCCGATCCCGGCCGGGTGACCCGTGGCTTCGGGGCCGCGATCGCGATCAAGATCTGCGCCGACCCTTTCGCGGGGGCGTTCTCACGGCGCGGAGTGCGCCGGCCGGGCCCCGCGCTCAAACACCGAGACAAGAAGAACAGGATCAACTCGCCCCGTGGGGGGCATCGGTTCATCAGAGGAAATCATGCTCTTGCATCGGCGCTCGCTTGTTTGAAACGCGCGGTGCCCGGTCGGACAAACCCATGTTCGTGGCGCGGGGGTGGAAAGGTCAAGGATACATATCGATACAATTATTCCGCCCCGCACGGCTTGCGCGCGTGCGGCGTTCCGGGCGTCGCGAAGACAACAATCGAAAACGCGACTCATGCCCGGGGGTACGCCGAATGCACAGACCCGCGACCCCGATCTTGACCCGCCGCGCCCTCGTAGCCGGCCTCCGCGCCATAGCAGCAATGGCGCCGGTCTATGGCCGCCCCCGGCGGCAATGAGCGCCGGCCCAACTCAACTTCAGGAAAATTCGGGTGTTCGAGTTGTGACCGGCAAAGTAGTCGCCGGGTCAAATGCTCGGAAAACGGGAAAGTTTCCCAAGGCGACCCGCAGAGCCGGATCTTTCTGCCGTGACTATTGGATATCGCGCAGATTTCTGGGCAATCGTGTAGGGCCCGATTGAGAGAGGAAGCGAAACGATCCGTCGTCTCCGATCGTCGGTCGATCGGATTTGCTCGACATCATGAGGTCGACACCTCTGAGTCCACGCACGGTGACGGTTTCGTCGGAAGAACCGCGGTCGTGCTTGTCAGCTCATCAGACCGCCCGCATCGATCGCATGGGTCCCCAGATCGCGCCCGCCCTTTGCAGGGCCTCCTCTCCGCAATCAGCAATCAAGAAGGCCTCCTGATTGCGCGCGCGAGGCTTCTCTTGGTGGATCTCGACCACCTTCAGGCGCTCGCCAAGGAGTTCGGCGGTCCTGGACCGGAGCAGATCGGCTCGAAAATCCATCCGGTCGAATGCCTTCTTCGCGGAATCCAGAGAGCTGAAGCTGCCCGCTGCGTCCTCGAAAAATCCACGCGCGGAAGCTCGAATACCGCCGGTCTCGCGAAGCGCCGACAAGAACAGGACTTCCGCGCGTGTCGGCTTGAAATCGTCCCAGGACACGAGCTCGTCGACCGGGAGACCCGGGATCGGAATTCGGCTTCCCAGGATGACACGACGCGGGGTCTCGGCATGTGCAAGACGAAGGCGCTCGACGAGCTGCCGGGTCGCGAGTTCGCGGGTCTGGAGCTGGATGCGACGGATGAGGGGGTCGGGATGACAGGGCACGGATGCGACCCAGGTCTCCCCATGTGTCACACAGGCCTTCGCGCTCATCTCGTAAGGGATGTCCACCATCGGAAGGATCAGGTTTCCCTGCGCATCCGGCTCGACGAAGTAAAGATCGGTGTCCGTCCGGTCGCCGAACAAGGCTCGGCCTTGGCTCTCAAGCGCCGCGACGGGAAGTTCTTCCCGCCCGATCACGACGACCGTGCCGAAACCGCGGTAAGTGTTGAGCCCCAACGAACGGCTCCCGAACCACAGCCAGCGCGCCCCGAGAAGCTCGGTTTCAAGCATCAGGCGCGATGCATCGCTGTCCGACATTCCGGAGAAGTCGTAGCCGGCGTCCTCGAAGAAAGCCTTCACCACACCGCGGCTCGCCCCGACGAGGACGCCGGCACCGGCCTGCTGTTGGTCGGCCAGGACCTCTCGCGCGATGATCGCACGCCAGTCGTCTCGCAAACCCCGGGTGGTCTTCAAAGCCGTAGTGCTCATCGACCGGTCGTGTACCTGAATCACGTGCGCGTTGGGCCGCAAATCGAGACGGCTCTCGTCGCGCACCGCAAGCCCCAACGCCGAAAGGATTTCCGGATCGGCATCGGCGTCGAGCACGAGATACGGCGCCTTTCGCGGCAGCTTTGCCAGGCTGTAAGTCCTGATCGTCGGTTCGCCGGCGCGCTCTGCCAGTTGCAGACGCTCGCAATCGGAACGCTCTCGTTCCCGGGCATCGGCGAGCACCGACCATACCTTCGAAAAGCTGGCGACGTAGCGGGCGTTCTGTTCCGCCCGGTCGATCAGGCTCGATTGGTGACTGGTCACCTGATCGGGCGCAATCCCCGCATCCGGCGACAGGGCAAGCCATTCGCTTTTGGCGTTCCGTCGCAGGTGTTCAATCGTGAACGCCAAGTCCATGGGGTTACGCCTTTGGGTCAGGCAACCGACGAGTTTGTGTGCGTCGGCGAGAAGATCTGCGTGCAGGTCGTCGATGCCGCTTCGGCCATTGGATATCCGGGAGCTCGGCATGTGGATTCGTGGCAAAATGAACGCGCTGAGCTTCACGTCGGTGACACGGATCTGGCCCCGCCAGAAAGTCTCGTCGACAACCGTGAGGGCGGCGTCATCGGTGCTCTCACCGTCCCCGGATGTGGGGCTTTCGTAGAAATCGAGGCTCATGCGGCTGGTCGCCATATAGCGTTGCCGTGCGGTGCCACCTGCTTCGCGCTGCGCGATATAGGCGCAATCCTGATAGTGCTCGCAAAGGAGTTCGGTGCCGTCTTCGGCCTCGTTTCGACAGAAGCTCGACATGATCGGGATGCCGAGGCGCGCAGCCTTTTCCACGAGTTTGCTCTTCCGGCACAGGGGCATTCCATCATCGCCAAGTGCGGACCGCCCCCGGATCAAGGCCACCTTGGCGCCCAACTCGGCCGAGTGATTGCTGGCTTCCGCGGCGAGCGCCAATGTGGGCGCGTAGAAATCAACTCTTTCGTCCCGGAGATCACCGACGAGGACCTCGCGGGCAATTCGGCTTTTGCCGGCTCCCGGACTTGCCGCGACGACGGCGGCCGGCACGCCTTGGGTTGCGACACAACCGACGTAGTCTCTTGCGAGAAGGCCGGCGATCATGGACGGCAAATCCGCTCGAAGCCGGTCCCCTGCTTCCTCGGGATCGAGATACGCCCTTTCCGGCAGGTCAATCTGCAAGGGCTTCGCGCCCTGCCCGGCAAACCGCCCGTCACGATCGCGGAGAATTTCATGCTTCGACATCGTTCAACTCCTCAAATTTTGGAGGAGATGTTTCTTTTGCCCGGAAGAGAAAAACGGGGCCGGCCACCAGATTTGGGGACAGCCCGGTATTTGGGTACCTTGTACCGGCTCGTCCCTTTTTCCGGATCGAACTGGAGCCGGTTTACGCGTGGTCCCCCGTTGCG
This sequence comes from Maritimibacter sp., assembly GCA_020441225.1. The sequence goes on from JAGRMP010000376.1 coordinate 9,585, forward strand.
CTTTCGTATGTGTTTGCGTGTACGACCCGGGCGGACCGGCACCACGAACGCCAGGATCGCAATGCCGACCCCAACGAAACAGCCATAAATCCCCGGTCAAACCATCCAAGGCACGAACTCAACCAGCACGCAGCGGAGCAGTGGGTCGTGGTTTGGCTCTGCGCGACAGAACTGGATGGTCGAAAAAACTTTGAAAAACCGGCTCCAAAGATTTCCGAGGATGAAGAATCGGATCCAGATCCAGTGAAGCGGCCCACAGAAGGGTTGCGTGGCCCTTGGCCAACTCGCCTGAAACCTACACCATCCTGAAAGGGAAATTCATGAGCAAGCTCTCCGCGCTCGCCGTTCTCCAGGATCCGGATTTCCGGATCGTCGAGGGCCCCGCTTCCACCCTCAACCTGGGCGCGGACGGCCCGTATGCCTATGCGTCATCGCGGGCGATTGCGCAGCATGCCGCTGCCACCTGGCTCCTCGAATACGGCATCGACAACTGCGATATCAACGACGTCGATCCCTCCGATTTCGGCGACGCCGACGGTCTCGCGAGTGCGTACCCCGTCGCCTACGTGGACGCGGACTCCGACCCCATTTTCGACGACATCTCGACCGCACGAACGATCTACTTCTCGCGCGCGGATCTCGGCCCGAAACTGTGGTCGCTTCTGGACCATTGGGCGTCCGGAATCGTTTCGGACGAGGGAGCATTCGCAAAGCTTCAGGAGTTCGCCGATGATCTTTGTGGCCAAGTGGAGGAGGATGACCCCTACGCCGCAATCGACCAGATGCCGGCGAAGGTGGTTGTGGGCGGCGACGAACACGGGATCTCGGAAAGCGCAAGCGGCGAGATCTTTGTCGATGGCAGACCAACCAGCCGTTCGATCTCTATTGAGGAGGTGGCCTGGCGATACTTCCCGCAATACCACCACTCCCGGACGCTCGATTTCCGCGGCACGGGGCATATCTCGCGCACTGAAGCGATCGAGGCCATCGCGCGTGACTTCCTGAGGGGGAAAGGAACATGAGATGCCCTCCACGTGTTCCTCACAGAAAAATCTGCCTGCGGGTCTATGACGCATTCCGTCTTGTCGGGCATTTGCCGGAGCCGAGTTCGGTAGTCCGCCATCTTGCGACAAAGGCCGCGGCTCGCTGAGTCGCTACCATACCTTGCGCACGGAGAATCCCGCGGACCAAAATTCGCAGCGGGGCGAGCGCAAGGGACGCGAGAGTTGGTTTCGGAAGTTGCAGTTCAACTTTGCCGGAGCGTTCGTTGAATCGATTGCAATCCCGGCATCTGCTCAACTTGCGTCTCTGGACTCCCTCCGCCGAAGGCAATCCGATCGCTCGGCTCGACCACAGTTTCATGCTCGTCGAGTCCGCCGAGGCCTGGCAGAAGAAAGATGACTGCCGGGCGCCGGCGACGGAGATTGGCCTCTGCAAATAGACGGTCCTCACGCGGGATCGTCTTTCATTTGCATGAAGCGACGGCAATGGTCTCATAAACGGGGGATTGGCGCAGGTTCAGTGCTGACCCTTGCAGGCATCGTGGTCGCCGAGCGCATCGAGCACACGACAGGTTTCTCCATCCGACTGCCGGTCACAAGCCGCGACGACCCGGACGAGTTCTTTTTCGAGACGCAACAAGCGGGCGATCCGTTCTCGCACCTCCGTCAGCCGGTTCCGGGCGATGCGATGTGCGGCGCCATGTGCGGCGGGCGGCACGTTCTGGAGCGCGATGAGTTCGGAGATCGCCTCGAGATCGAAGCCGAGCTGACGGGCATGCGCGATGAACCCGAGACGGGAAAGATCCTCGTCCCCGTAGCGGCGCTGCCCACCTTCGGTGCGTCCGGGATCCGGCATGAGGCCCCGTGTCTCGTAGAACCTGATCGTCGTTACCTTGACGCCGGTTTGGCGCGACAGAGTGCCGATCGACAGACCGCCGGGGCCCGAAGCGGGGGCAGGAAGGGACATCGAAAAAACCTCGTGCGAAGGGTTGAACCTACAGTCACTGTAGAACCTATGTAGGTGTCGTCCGTAGTTCAACCGACCGAGGCGATGCCGTGACCGACCTTCTCTGCGAGACCCCGCTTCTCGACTACCATCACCCGACGATCGACGGCTTGGTCGGGACGCGCGGCTGGGCCGACCTGGCCGTCTTCGAACGCATCGGTGCCGCATATGACTTCGTGCGCGACGAGGTGGCCTTCGGCTACAACCGTGACGACGCCATTCCGGCCTCAAGAGCGCTCGCCGACGGCTATGGCCAGTGCAACACCAAGGCGACACTTCTCATGGCTCTGTTGCGCCGGCTCGGCGTGCCCTGTCGCCTGCACGGCTCCACCATCCGCAAGGCCCTTCAGCGCGGCGTGGTGCCGGAGATCGCCTATCGCCTCGCCCCGGAAGAGATCCTGCACAGTTGGGTCGAGGTGGAATGGAACGGGGACTGGATCAATCTCGAAGGGGTCATACTCGACGCGCCGTATCTCGCATCGCTCCAGACCGCATTCGCGGGCCGCGGCGCGCTCTGCGCCTATGGTGTCGGCACGGAGTGTCTGCAGCATCCCGGTGCCGACTGGACCGGCACCGATACATTCATCCAGAGCACCGGCATCCAGCGCGACCTCGGCCTCTGGGACGACCCGGACGCCTTCTACATGCAGCACCGGCAAGACTTCGGGCTTGTACGCGGCGAGATCTTCCGAATGATCGTCCGCCCCTTGATGAACCGGCGCGTCGCGGCGATCCGTAGAGGGAGAGTGCCGCATATCCCGGGTAACGCCACCGATATTGCATCTCCCGCAAAGGACGCCGCGGAATGACCGCTGTTTTCACCCTTTTCGGGCTCTTGATTGCGGCAGGCTCGTTTGCCGCGATCGTCTGGTCCGCCGCGGTCACGGCGCGTCGTATCTGGCCGCCGAAGCGGTATCACGATGTGCTCACGCCGGTTCTGGTCTGGGCCCCTACGTTCGCCTTGGCCGGCATCCTCCTCTGGCTTGGCGCCGAGGGATGGGGCGCCATACCACTGCCGGGCTGGCTCAGATGGGGTGTCGGCGTCCCCGTCATCGTGCTTGCGAACCTTGCGGTCTGGTCCGAGGCGGCGCGGTTCGGGGCGCGCCAGACCGGGGGAGATGTGGGTCCACTGCGAACCCAAGGGCTCTACCGGTGGTCGCGCAATCCACAATACCTCGCGGATGCGGCAATGATCCTCGGCTGGCTCGCACTCTCCGCGTCGCCGGCTGTGGCGGTCGTCGGCAGCGCCACAATCGCAGTGCTTGCGGCCGCCCCCTTCGCTGAAGAACCGTGGCTCGCAGAACGCCACAGTGACGACTGGCACGACTATTCGGCTCGTGTGCGCCGATACTTCTGATCAGGATAGCCCCGCTCACTAATCTGCGCGACCGCATCCCTTTTTGAACTCGTCGCTGTAGTCACCTTTGCCCATCACGGCCTTCTTGCCACAAGATCAGGGAAGAAGGCGTCCACGTTCCACAGGGCTATTCACACCTCCCAAGCCGAGTTTTCGAACAGAGATAAGAAGGAAGTTCCTTCGATCCCGGTTGGCCGGAGGCCGCTGGCGGTCTCGTCCGTAGGACCGCCAACGCCATCCGGCACAGAGATCGAGGAAATCATGTCTGAACCTAATGAGTTGCTACAGGTGGGAGACATCGTCACCGCCTTGTTTCCGCACAAGGAAGGGCCTGCGAAACACGCACGTCCGTGCCTCATACTTGAAGTCACCGACGAGGAACTCCTGATCGCTTACGGCACGACGTCGAAGTCCGACGCAAACCGCGGGCTCGACCTGAGCGTGCGGGAAGACCCTGAAGCGCACGGCCTCCACCGCCCGACACGCTTCGTTTGTGCCAGGCGCCTCCGGCTGCCCCGCACGGATGCCAGGCTTGTTGCCGATCGTCATGGACGCCTTTTCGTCGGAAAACTCGGGCAACAGTATCGCCCCCGCCTTGACGACATCCATTGTGAGATCGCGGCGGAGGGGCCGCGGGACGAGCGCGAAGCCCGCGAGCGGAAGGGCATTCACCCCGGGCCACGGCGCGGCTTCCTGCGCCGCAACCGGCGACACGCGAAAAGCGGAACGGGGCAGTCCTCGGGAGCCGCGGCACGGAACGTGGTTGTGGTGACACGCCCGGCGCCGCGCCACCGCGCGAAGGAGTGTGTCGGAACCTCACTGCACAGGAGCTCAGAAGCACATCATGCACATGATAAATGAAGTCGACCAAGAGCCGGCCGCGATCGCCCGAAACCTCACCTCCGAGGGGCTTCGGTCCGATCTCGCCGCCATCGCGTCCAGGTTCCGGATGGAGCTGAAAGGTCTTGCCGAAGAGGGGCTGGACGGGCTCCTGGCCGCCGTCCTCGACTGGCTCGAACGGGCCGAAATGCGAGACCCGGAAATTGGGACCGCCCAGTCGCTCCTCAGGCTCACCGATCTGGTCATCGCCTTGAGGAACAGTCGTCTCGCGTTCACACCGCGGCGTACCGGCGGTTCTGTCGTAGTCGAACTGGTCGGTGACAGGGGCGGCGCGGTGCCTGTCGATGCCCTGCGATACGCCGTGTGCGTCGCCGTTTCGCGTCACGATCCGGTGCTCGGCGCATCCCTCGCGCAACGTGCGGACGAGACCCACCGCAGGCACATCGCCGAGATGACCGCGTTGCTCTCGACCTGACCGATGAAAGGACGGGGCGCGCTCCGGCGCGCTCCGGCGCGCTCCGGCTCAGGTAACTAAGCCGGCATCTGCGTCCAACTCCAAAGGCTCAGGCGCGAACGACCCGCCTCGGCCATGGACCGAGTTGATCCATCGCCTCCCACCGAAACCTCCCACGAAACAGCGCTCTTTTTTCCCTGCTTTCAATCAAGGACCCCAACATGAAACGCAAATTGGAAACCGGGCTCGACCTCCCCCGCGACATCGCAGCCGTCAAACTGTTTCTCGGCAGAGAGTTCAGGACCGCTTTCGGCATCTCGGTGCAATGCAACTACACGGCCGAGGAAAACGTCATCGCCTATGTGATCGTGCATGTCACACCGCGGGAACTGCGGCACCGGATCCGCGACCGGGCCGAGCAGCTCTTCAACGCACTCGGATACACAATCCAGCCAATTCCGGGGCACGATGTCTATGACGTGAGCGGTTGGCTCCATGAACCCGTGACGGGGCACGAAAAACTCCTCGAGCTCGGGCGCCTGCGGACCGCTCTGAACACCGTTGGATCGGATACAAGCTGACCGCCATCACCCGTGCCGACAAATGTCGGCACAGTCTTTCACAACAAGAACTCTGGTTCGCGCTTGGTCACGCGCCCAACGCGGAAACCCTGGCAAGATCTTCAATCTTGCGGCGGTCTCGACGATGACCGGGGCGGTTGATTGGATCTGTTCCAAGCGTGGCCCAAGACTCCGGTCGCACCGCAGTCCTGAAGAACGGTCCTCGCGCGGTTCAGTACGGTCGTCCCGCGTGAAAGAAACATCGAGGTTGATTACCGGGTGGAACCCCGGGGGCCTATGTCCCCGGCATGAAACAGATCAACCCACACAACACTGGTCCCGCAGGGCTGGAAATCCTGTTGAACGAGCTCGGCCCGGAGCTCCAGCTTGTCTCGCGCAAACAGCTCCGAAAGCGTTGGCAGAACCATGCCAGCGACTCCTCGTTCTGGCGCGCGGAGAAAGACGGGCTCCTCGTCCCGAGACGGCAATGCGGAGTATTGGGATACGACTGGCGCAGTATTTGGGAATACGAGGGCGGTCAGCCGCCGGTCGGTCTCGAACACGCGTATCGGATAGATCTGACGACCGCTGAGGCGATTGCAGACCTCTGCCCCCTCTCCGCGAATTCGGTCAAGAACCTGGCGAAGCGCGGTGAGATCCCTTTTCGCCAGGTCGGACGGGTCATTTTGTTCGTTCCCCACGAGGCGCGGACCTTCCTCAAGAGGTGGGCATGACCTCGGAATTCGGCCTCTCGCGGCAGGCCCTTGTAAAACGGCCGCAACCCGGAAAACCCCTCAATCCCCGGCCCAAAACGGAAACGCACGCGCAGATATATGGGCCATATCTGCACGCCCGTCTCGTTCATCAGCAGCGAATGAACGATCGGCCGGCCGAATGAAGCGGGCCCCTCTCAAACGAAAGGTCACAGACATGAATGAAAACCCTGTGAAAAACCTCGCCGACGTCCGGGCCCTCCTGCCGCGGCTCTATTCCAAGTCGTCGCTGCCGGTCTACGAGTCCGCGTTCGGCCGTGTCGAACGGTTGACCCGCCGCAAGCTCTACTCGATCCCCGCCAACCGGCGGGAGTGGGAGAACATCTCAGCCGACATCGTCTGGGCCGGTGAGTTCAAGTCGCGCGTCCCCGGGCGCGAAGAGCGTGTCTACCGCGATTGGAACAGCAAGATCGGCGGCGCGATCGACAAGGCGAACGACTTCTTCACGTCGCCTGACCCGGTCGAAACGTCGGTCTCGGAGGCTTGGGAAACCGTGCTCAAGTATGTGAGAGACGTCGAGGGGAAGAAACAAGAAGACGGGTCGCTCATCCTCCCGCAACAGACGTCGCTGTCGTTCGAAATGATGCGCTCCCAATTCGGGCACGTCCACCCGACCGACGTATGCTTCGATGTCGCTCTGGCCGTCCTCGAGACGATCCTGCCCGGCAAGATCACGTCCCTGCGCGCGTCGCTGCGGACCTTCAACAAGGTGATCAGGGACCCGGACCGGCACCCTGCCCTATCCGGCCTCCTGCCGAGTTCTCCTATTCCGCCGTTGCCGACCTTGCGCGACGAGGCGTTCTCCTGGGAGTACTGCGAACCGGTGTTCCAAAAGTCCGTCGATGATGCCATCAATACGGCGGTCCGCGGCCGGCGCCAGAGCGCGCAGCCGGATCGGTTCGGAGGGCGCCTCGGGTCGAACCCTCTCCCTGATCGGCGCAAAGGGCGCCAGAAGCGGAAAAAGCCGCCGAGGAACCCGGGACAGCTCCGCAAGAACCACCGCCGTGCGTTGTCCTGGCTTGCCCGTCACGGCTTCGAGTCGCGCGATGAAGTCTACGCATTTGACGACATTGCCGATCTGCTCACTGCCGATGTCGTCAACCAAGCCGCCGTCGCGTTCGTAGAAAGGTCGGAGACTTCCGAGGCCCTCAAACCCGCCAAACAAACGTCGTCCCTGACCACCTATTTGGGCGCGCTCGGCGCCCTCGCGCGCGCCAATGACTTCGAAGACGAAGTGATCTACGCAATCGAGGACGTGCCCTACTTGCTCTCCGGCGATGACGAAACCTGGTTCGACAACTCTGATCGCATGGCCCGGGAACGGGAGAAATTCGTCAAGATGCTCGACCGCGATCAGAAGAAGGTGCTCGCGATCGTCAGGGGTCCCAGGGCCCTCGCCGCCGAAGCCCGGCGGCAGATCGAGAAATGGGATCAGCTGGGGTCGCACCGGCGGACCCAGGCGCTTCATCTCGGCATCTCGGCGACCGCGATGGCCCTTCAACTGGTTCGCGCGTCGCGGACCAGGAACGTCAACGAAATGACTTCGGGCGGCGACGAGCCCGAGCTGGTCGAGCCCGCGCGCGAGGGTGAGCGGGCCTGGGTCGATATCCCCCGCGACAGGGTCAAGAACCGGCGCGCCATCGAGCATTCCCTGCCGCCCTGGGCCTGGGAGATCGTGTCATACTGGTTGGACGTAGGGCGTCCGCTGTGGATCGAGCACAACAATCGCGAGGCACAAGGGTCCGTGTTTTACCAGGCGGTCGACAACGATTTCCTGTTTCCGGGGGTCGGTCGCGAAGGTGAGATCAGCCGGGCCACGTTCGGCCGCGCTTGGAACCGTGGTGTGCAAGAGTTCCTGGGGCTCCGGGGCCTGACGACCCACGTCATGCGCCACGTCGACGTCACCATTTTCCTGGCGCGCTTCCCCGGCATGTATGGCGCTGCGGCGTCACTCATCGGCGACAGCGAACGGGCTCTGGAGAGCTTCTACAGCCGGGGCACCGGGCGTGAGGCCGCCGACCTCTTCGCCGAGGTCCTCGCCGAGATCGACCCCCTTCTCGACCTGAATTCACCCCTCGTTCAACGGAGAAAGCACAATGCCTCGTAAGCCGAGAACCCCTGCTGAACGGGCCGCCGACATGGTTGGTCGTATGCCCCATGTGCCGCCTTTCGTCGCCGAACGGATGGTCGAGAGCTATGTCGCGGAAGGCTCGATCCCCCGCGGCACTTCCGCCGCCGTCGAGAGGTTCTTCACCCATCTCGAAACGGTCGGCCGGCCCTACGAGATGGTGACAGCCGACGACTTCGCCGCCGTCACGTCGTCGCGGACCGGCTTCCGCACCCTTCTCTCGGCCCTTCGCGACTATGCACCGGAGATCCCCTTGGCGGCGGCCACCGACCTCCGCCGAGACTGGGATCGCTGGCTCAACGCCACCTACGGGAAGAAGCCTCCGAAACCACGGACGTCGACACGGATCGCTCTCCTGCCAGAGAATTGGCCTCCGGCGTTCCGCGAAGCCATCGCGCTCCTCGACCGCGTCGTCCGCATCGACGGGGAACGGTTCCGCCGGCTGAAGCCGAAGACCCGCGGGGCCGTCTTGCAATCGACCGGAATGATGTGGGCCGCACGAAACTGGGCCGCCGCCCGTGGTGTCGACATTCCCCCTGCCCTCTCGCCGGACCTCGTCGAGGTCTTCACCCGTTTCCTGCTCGACCCGGACCGTTCGGGACGAAAGGACAAGGGTCCAATCCGTGCCCGCAGCGCGGCCGATTACCTCGAGCGGGCCCGGGCTTTCGCGGCGCGGGCCGGGCTGCTCGATGCCGAGACGGCCGAGGTCTTTGCCGAGGTCATAAACGCACTCGCCGCACTCGCCGACGACCAGGAGCCGACCAAACGGAAAAAGCTGCGCAATTTCCGGAGGGATTTCACTCTTGCCTCTCTCGTTCGTCTTGCGATGGAAAAAGCCGAAGAGGCGGAGGCCTACCCCGCCCACACCGAGGCCGCCATCCGCCTCCGGCGGGAAGCGATGATTCTCGCGCTTCTTGCGAATACCGGCGACCGGCAGGGCGATCTCTCGACACATGTCATCGGTCGGACGATCATCCGGAACCCGGACGGCGTGTGGGAACCGGCGTTCTCGCAGCGCAAGACCGGCAAGGGCAAGGAAAACGGTCCGCTGTGGCGGATCACTTCCGACCTCATCGACCTGCACCTCCTCGGCGACCGTCCGTCCTGGGCGATCGAGGATCGGGTCGCAGCGCTCGAAGGCAAGAACCTCGTCAGCCTCGCCGACAAGGGCATGGGGCTCTACTACCCGTCCGCCATCCTGGAGCGCGAGTTCAAGATTTCCGGTCACATCGTCCGGACCCTGATCACCGATGCGATCCGGGTGCATCGCCCCGACGCCGCCTGGGCGGCGCAGTTCATGCTCGGCCATTCGAGCCGCTGGATGCAGGCGACGTATCGCGATGATTTTCGGGAAACCGCCGTCATGCGCGACTACCACGCGGCGTTGGATGAACTCATGGGGCAGGACGGCACACCGGCGGGCGGACTGTAAACCGGCACCGACGGTTTTCACCCATCGGCATCGAGCAATGACCCCAATAACACAATGACCGGCGCCGAGGTGGCGTAGCCGTCACTGCCCGGTTGCTGATCCGGAACAGGCCGGACTTCAAGGGCGATGCGTTGTCATCCGAGTTCCCGCCTCAGCCCAACCATCGCGAAAGGAAGGGCTATGGTGCCTCTCCTCTCCAATCCCCAACACCCGCGCCTACGCGGGGTCGAGAGGGGAAGCCCCTCTCAACGCTCTCCCCGATGACATCCTGCCTTGGCTGCGCAGGTCCGGGTGACGCGCAGCCAACCCCGGATGTCGGAAGATGACGGCCGCTCCGCGTTGACCACAGCAACCAACGGAGTGACAAATGTTCGATCACGCAACAAACGGAATGAAGTCCTGGGCCGATGAGATCAGCGTCGGTGACGTCGTGCTTTTCGCGTATCCGGTCGCCGATCCCGAGACGGGGGCAAAGCCCAAAATCCGACCATGCCTCGTGTTGGAGTCCAGCACCCACCAGGACGGCAAACGCGTCCTGCTCGCGTTCGGCACATCCACCCCCGCCAGGTGTCGCGGCGGCTACGACATAACGTTGCGCCATCCCGGCGATCTGATCGTCGCGGGGCTCGTGAAGCCAACGAGGTTCGTCGCCAGCCGGCTTCTCTCCGTGTCTGTCGGCAACCCCGGTTTTGGCACACGAGACCGCGAGACTCCCGTTCTTGGACGCCTGTCTGCGGCCAGCGCGGAGCGCATGAACCGTGTCCGCGCAAGGCTGCACGCGGAGCACGACATCGCAGCCGAGCGGCGCAAGGAAAGAGCCGCCCAGCGTCTCTTCACCGTCGAGCACCGCAAGCGCAAGCCCTTGGTGTCTCAGATGTGAAGTCAATCGGCGCGTATCGATCCAACGAACATTTCGACCGCTTTGGTGAAGGCCGAAGTGGTCGCCTTCTCACTCAACACAAGGATACGAGATATGATCCCCGCACCCACTTCCTTTTCCGCTGGAACAAGCCACCGAGTCGCGCACTTCTTCCCCGAAGCGGCGTCGGATTTCGAACGCGTCGAGGACCTGCTCGCCGACGCTCTTGGGTCCGCGCGTGAAGCAGTCTCGATGGGGCACCAACTCGACTACGAGTGTTTCAAACCGGTGCAGCGCTGGTTGGAGGACATACAGAAACAAATCGACCTGGGGCGGCTTCTCAACGACGATTTCCGACGCCCCGCAGGCGCAGTCGTAGCCTCGCTTCGTGAAAATCGACCCTCCGCCGAGGCATGCGATGCCCACGAAGCCATGCGGGATCGCCTCGTCCGCGCTGTCCAGCTTTCCCATCGCGTTTCGGATCTCCTCGCCGCCGAAAGGGATATCGGATGGCATCGGGGTATCCGTAGCTGACCAAGACCGGCAGGCCGTCACACCCCGCCGCAGGCGCGCCGGCGAACAACGTCCTTTCTGCTGTCTACGAAACCGGCAGCAGCTCTGTTTGAATTCCTGTTCGAATCGAATGGACCAAATCGGCCTGCGATCATTTTGATCGCACGACGTCGCGGCTCGGCGAACTCGTCGGTCTGACCACAGCTGTTGAAGGTGCCTCGACGCGGCCGCATGCACCATCGCGAAGACTCTCTACGAAACCTCAAGACCAGCGGCGCACCTGCGGACGCATCACCCAGAGGGAGCGGAGCGCCCCCTTTTTCTCCCCGATCACCGAATTCGCGCGCACCGGTCACCATCCCGCTTCCGCTCCCAGTCGGCGTCCAACTTTTTGCGCATCTCGCAAAATCGGCGAAAGAGCGAAAAAAATCGCCAGCATGGTTTTCCGTAGGAACGAAATCGAACCCACTATTCCTCTACGCCCATCAATGGGTCGATCAAAAGGAACAATGAACACCATGAATCTACTGCCCTACATTATGATGACGGTCCTCGCTCACAACAACGGCCATCCCATGATCCCTCTGGATCGCGTCGCGGTTGATTACTTTGGCCTCACGCCCGAAAAGTTCTCTCGCAAACTGGCTTCAGGTGAAATCGATCTTCCAGTCATAACGATGGAAGACCGCAACCGAAAATCTCATCGTGGTGTGCTCGTGCCGCAACTCGCAGAATATCTATTTCAGAGGGGAGAGGAAGCCAGCCGGAACTCCCGAAAGCGAGCCGCATAGCAGTCAAGCTGCTCCCCCCAACAAGGGCGCGTCGCGTTTCGGCATATCGAAACCCGAAACCGAAAGCGAAAACGGGCTCCCGTCACTGGTCGCGCATTCAGGCTCAGTGGCGGGACGAAACACAACCCTCGGAGTCGCCGCGACCCGCCGTAGACGGTGCGCATTGCGCCCGTCGCGGCCGGCCCGTAGCGGTCATCCAATGCGGTTCAAAGTGTGGCGATGTGGCACTACCAAGCGGCCGTTCGCGCTTTCCGTGCCCAGGAGTTCGTTTCCAGCAATCTGAAGAGCGGGCTAATTGCAGTTCAGAAGTGCCATCTTTATGGAATGGGTGGCGACGAAGACCAATCTCGTCACGAGGTAGGGTCAAATGCATCGCTACACAGCCTGAAGAAGGGACTAACGAGTGACGGATGACAGCTACAGAAAGTTGCTCGAAAAGCTGCAGAGCCAATTTGCCCCCTTCGCTGCGCTCGAAGAAGCGAACCCAGAGCTGGGCGCGGGCCAGCGCTACGCCGAAGAATTGGGACGGTACCGCGATCTTCTTCGCGGCGCATATGGTCCGATGGAGAGTCTCCGAAAATCCGGCGCTCTGGCAGCCTTGACGGGGCATGACAGCGCTTTACAGAGAATTTATGAACAAATGAGAATTACGCAAAATCGCTTCGTTCTACCGGAACTCACTCAGGCAAACAAACTGTTTGAGCAGTTCCAGGAGGTCTTGCCTTCAAAACTTACCGCACAGTTCCTCGCCGACAAAGACGTCGTAGCTCGAGCGATCGGGGCGATGCACACGCCCTGGCTGGATACAGCCAACCAGATTCGATCGGTCAGCGCCTTTGCTGACCTGCAAAGCATCGGATTAGCCCTGCGAACTATGCCGAGCTTTGGTGACCAGTTCACCAATCTATTGCGCGATGATCTTGGCGATTGGCGTGATCAGATCAATTGGCCCGAGAAGATATTCGACGATGCCGTCGTCCGCACGCGTTTCTACGAAGAACGCGGTCTCGATCGAGCGTTAACTGCGTTCCCCGCGACGGCCTTCGAGCAAAGTCTGGACATCGCCGGATTGCGGCCTGCCCCCCCCGACCTGATCGAACACTTTGACCACGAACAGCCTGTGGAAGAAGGCCATGAAGAGGCTTTCGCCAGAAACAATGCCGCGCACGATCTATTGCAACGATTTGAGACCCAGCTCCGCTTGTTCATCAACGATCTCATGGAAAAAGCCGCTGGAGATCAATGGACTAAACACCGTGTTCCCGGAGAGATACGAAAAAGATGGATCGAAAAACGCGAAAGTGCCCGCGCCAATAATGAGCCGGAACACCCCCTTATCGCTTATGCAGACTTCAGTGACTACGCTCCAATAATAACCCGCAAGGACAACTGGAACGACGCCTTCAAGCCGATCTTTGGTCGTCGGGAATCCGTTCAGGAATCGCTACAGCGACTTTACCCTATCCGTATCTGTACGATGCACGCCCGTATGATCACGCAAGACGACATGCTTTACATGCATGTCGAAATCCGCCGGATACTGATTGCCATTGGAGCCAGATAGTTTTCTGCCCTGACTGGGGTCGCAGAAGTTCACCGACATTCAGTAGCCAACTTGGATTGCTTTGAATGCCAGCGCCCTAAAGCGTGGACCAATGCGGGGTAACGAAGTTTGGCCTCCCGCCATTGCTGTCAATTGCGGCTGTAGAAAAGCGCACAAAGCGGTTTTTCGGGCGATTTACATCAACGGCACCTTACTCTCGAACAGGAGACTTCGGTGACTGGCGCAGCGAACGACCGCCTTCCGCCCATTTGTGGAAAAACACCCGTTCGCGCTCGCAGAAAGAGAGCGATTTAACGACGCGCGAACGCCTTCCCTGTCAGGCCTGGCGCGTTTGCTGCGGTGCAGGAAAGATCTTGGTCAGTTTGCGGAGGTTTTGGGCAGTTGCGGCGAGCAGGAATTCGTCATTTGCATCGCATGGGCCACGTAGCCGGAGCATTCCAAGGCCGAGGATGCGCTTGAGGTGCGCGAAGAGCATCTCGACCTTCTTCCGGAGCTTCATGGAGGTCTCGTATTGCCTGGTCTTTGCGATGTCTCGGGCGATCTGGCGGGCGTATTGGTGCTCTTCGCGAGTGATCGATCTGTCATCTGCGTTCGGGCAACATTTCGCCTTGGACGGGCAGGCTTGGCAGGTCAGCTTCAGGGCGCGGCATTTGGCTCTGCCCTTTCCGGTTGGCCCCCGGTTCGGGTCTCCCCGTCGAGCTGTAGAACGGAGCGAGATGGTGCCGGATGCCAGACAGTTCGACAAATCGATCTATCCCCCGCAATACGTGATCCCGTGGGACATGATCCTCAATCGAGAAGTCGTAAAACAGCGCACCCTGCGCTTCCTGCCTTGGCCCCATCATCGCGTTCAACCTCCCTCAATGTCGGAAGTGAATCAGCCCGCCAGGCGCCGATCAAGCAGGAGTTTTTCAACGGAATAGGCTCTAACCGGACCTTGAACGAACGGATAGCAAATGCCAGCTTTGTGCAACTTTCCGTCCCGTTTCGTCTTGGTCAATCAGCTTTTTTTAGACTCGTTCTCCTTGGCGCAGGATGTAATCCGCGCCTTTCAACCCGAGTTTTTTCGGTCCAGCCCAGATAAGGTAGTAGAGGGGCGCTTTTCGCGTGTTTCGAATCAAGTGGGGCTTGGCGACGAAGGGGAACAGCGTGTTGAGCCGGCTGACGTAGAGGTCGAGCAACCTATCCGCTACATCGCCGTTCTTGGTCGTGACCTCGTTGCCGAACAGATCGACTTCGCGTCTGTAAGCGATGTCGCGCCATTCGTCAGTTCCGAAACAGGATGTCAACTGGTTGGCCCATCGGTCCGGCACATTGCCAGAACGGGTGATCAGGCGATTGATAGCCATCGCCAGCGGAAAATTTATCACCACTTCCATTGTGCCAGTGTCCGCCAGCGCTTTCAGGGTCGTCCACTCCAGATGGGCGCCGTAGGGGTCGAGGAAAGCGACACCGCGAATGTTGCGCGCCTTGAGCGACGGTGCGAGGTTGCGGATCAGCGGGTTACAATCGCCGACCTGAACATTCACGTCGTTCCTCCCTTCGGTGACAGCGCGCAACGTTTCCGCGCGAGTTTCGTCGAGGTCGAAGAAATAGTGCCGGTGGAATCCGTTCGGCACATTCAGCGCCCGCAATGGCGAGCCAAGGATGAACTCTTCCTGCGCCTCGGTGTCGTCCGGCTCGTCGAAAAACGGCGAAGGTTCCACCGTCACGACCGAGCCGCGCAGCCTGGTGACGCAGGCACCTGCAAAGGCGTCGATGTAGACACGTGTGAACGACTGCTTGCTCAACGCGGTTCCGTAGAATTTCAGGTAGGCTTCCAATGCGTCGAGTTTTGCCGCGGCCCAAGGCCCGACCGTGTTTTCGCGGTGATCCTTCTTCATGCAAGCTCCGCGATGATCGATTTCGGCACGATCTGCCACGGGAACCCGTTCCATTCTTCACCTTCCAGCAGGCGACCGCCGGATTTCGGACGCGCACCGCCCCACTGTTTGAAGAAGAACGCGACGTTGTATTGCTCGCAGGCGATGCGCAATTCTGTCGCCCATGCCGCTTCCATCGGTCGCGCACCGGGTCCGCTCTCGCCGCCGACAATCGCCCACGCGAGTCCGGTCAGGTCGACCTCGCCAATTGGTCCGAGCAGCGGTTCGAAAGAGATGAAACGCGCATCCGAGTCGATCTGCCGCAGGTGTTCGATCCGGCCTTTGTGGGCAACATCCTCGACGGACACGCCGAGCCAGATATGTGTCGGCACTCGCCCTCCATCGTACCGACGTCGGACGTAGTTGCGCATCAGCGACGACCGCTTGGTGAGCACCTGATAGACATGCCAGTCAGCGGCCTCCATCGCATCGAACACTCGGTCGATGAACTCATAAGGAATGTCCTTGTGAAACAGGTCGCTCATGGAGTTCACGAAAATCATGCGTGGTTTCTTCCACACCGCAGGCTGTCCGAGGCGCGTAGGCCAAAGGCGCATATCGAAGCCCTGTTCATATGGATGGTCCTTGATCCCGCGCCAACGTTCCGCGAACCGTTCAGCGTAACAGTGGTCGCAGCCGGGACCGACCTTGGTACACCCGGTCACAGGATTCCACGTCGCGTCCGTCCATTCGATTTCAGATTTCTGTGCCATCCTGCTCAACCCTCTTTTTCTGAATAGGGTACAACAGGCCATACAAACAGTGAACAGATATCCTGCGGTCCAAGGTGGGGGATCCGAGCAGACGGCCTGGCCTCAGGATGAGAATTTGACTGTTCTGTCAGAAAGAAGCGTGGCAGAAACAGCGTCGTGCCGCACACGTACGCACTTTGATGGTTGCATTCGATGGTGCTGTCGGAGCCGCTTCAAAGGCGGGACTACATTTTGGGCCTACAAATGCCGAACGCTGCGAACAATCGCCAGTAAAATAAGGGGCGAAGACATCCAAAGGCACAATCCATCATCGGCGCGACGCTGAGCCGCGCGGCGCGGCGGATACGGGCGTTATGAGGCGTTTCGGGGTCCATATCGGTCGCAGCTTCAGGCCGGTGCAAGGGGGTCAACCCGGCTGGGCGGGTGCGCCCTGCCCTAATGGCTTTCGGCGCCCACGTCGAGTCCGCCCCGTCCGCTGGCGACCGGCCCCGGGGCCGAGCCGATCAGGACACGACCGCCTGGCAGCGGTGCCAGCGTTCGGGCGGGTCGGTGTCGCGGTAGACGTCGACATCCTGTTCGCCGAGCTGGCGCATGTAGATCTCGGTCCCGGCGTCGGACGCGCCTTCGGGGGCCGTGTAGAGGAATTCGTGCCGGGTGTATTGCCCGGTCACAACGGTCCCGGAGCCAAGGGTGATCTCCGGTCCGTCGATGGTGACCCGCTGGGTCCCGTCGGGCGCGCACCATGCCCCGTCGATCCGGTCGGCGAGCGCCGCCCCGGGCGCGAGGAGCGCGAAGACAGCGGCAAGGGATCCGGCCGTGGTCCGATACCTCTCGTTTGCAATCAAAATCGTTCTCATCGGCGCATGATCTCCCGAACCGAATCCTAGCACAGCCCCGGTCCTCGCGAAGCGAAATCCGCCGGGGCTCACAAGACTGTGCGTGGCCTCCCGCAAGGCCACCGCCGCGTGGGCGCCCTCGAGACCCCGGGTGCGGGAGAGCTCCCGGGTTTTCGCCGCTGCGCAGAAGTGGCAATGTCGCGGCAAAGGGAGACCGCGGCACGATGACCATGAAGCTCTACAACTACTTCCGCTCCTCGACCTCGACCCGGCTGCGTGCGGCGTTGAACCTCAAGGGGCTCGCCTATGAGTATGTCGGCGTCCACCTGGTGAAGGGCGAGCACCGGGCAGCGCCCTACACGGCGCTCAACCCGCAGGCGCTGGTGCCGGCGCTGGAGCTCGAGGACGGCACGGTGTTGACCCAGTCGCTCGCGATCATGGAATGGCTCGAAGAAAGCTACCCGCAGCCCCCGCTCCTGCCCGCCACCCCCATCGCCCGCGCCCGGGTGCGCGCGCTCGCGCAGATGATCGCGCTGGAGCTGCACCCGGTGAACAACCTGCGGGTCATGACCTATCACGCCGAGGTCAGCGGCGGCGGCGATGCGGCGAAACGGGCCTGGATGACGCATTGGGTGCACACCACGTTCGAACCGCTCGAACAGATGCTGG
>JAGRMP010000036.1 GCA_020441225.1 Maritimibacter sp.
GTGATTGCGGTTCCAGACCGGTTCGAGAAAGCTGTTGGCGAAGCGGAAATACAAGAGGTTCTGGATCGCCTCCTTGCCGAGGTAATGGTCGATGCGAAAGATCGCGTCCTCGGGGAAGGTGCCACGCAGCGTGGCGTTGAGCGCCTGGGCGGAGGCGAGGTCGCGGCCGAAGGGCTTTTCGACCATCAGCCGCGCGCCCTCGGCAAGCCCGGCGTCGTCCAGCCCCTTCACAACGGCGCCGAACAGCGAGGGCGGGATGGCGAGGTAGAAGAGCGGGCGTTTGGCGGTGCCGAGCGCCGCCTTGAGCCCGGCGAAACAGCCCGGCTCGCGGTAGTCGCCCGCGACGTAGCGCAGCCGGTCGGCGAGGCGGTCGAAGGTGACATCGTCGATCCCGCCCAGATGGGTCTCGATCCCGTCGCGGGCGCGGGCGGCGAGCCGGTCGTTGCTCCAATCGTCGAGCGCCACGCCGATCACCGGGGCCTTGAGACCCCCGCGCGCTTCCATCCGGTAGAGCGCTGGAAAAATCATCTTGTGTGCGAGATCGCCGGTGGCGCCGAAGACCACAAGCGCGTCGGAGCGCGGCTCGGTCATTTCCGGTCCCCGGGTTTCTCGTGGTGGCCGCCGAAGCCGTAGCGCATGGCCGACAGCACCTTGCCGGCAAATTCGTCATTGCCGCGCGAGGCGAAGCGGCTGAAGAGCGCGGACGACAGCACCGGGGTGGGCACGCCGGTCTCGATCGCCGCCTGCAGGGTCCAGCGGCCCTCGCCACTGTCAGAGACGCGGCCATCGAACGCTGCCAGCTCGCGGTCCGCGCGCAGCGCCTCGGCGGTAAGGTCGAGCAGCCAGGAGCTGATCACCGAGCCATGCCGCCAGACCTCGGCGACGGCGGCGAGATCGATGTCGAAACGGTAGTATTCGGGCTCGGCGAGCGGGGTGGTCTCGGCGTCTTCGTCGCGTTTGACCGCGCCCGCGTTCGCCGCCTTGAGCACGTTCATGCCCTCGGCATAGGCGGCCATCATCCCGTATTCGATCCCGTTGTGGACCATCTTGACGAAATGCCCGGCCCCGGTCGGCCCGCAATGCAGATAGCCCGAGGGCGCGGTGCCGAGGCTGAGGTCGTTTTCCGATTGCAGGTCGCGGCCCGGGGCGAGCGCGGCGAAGATCAGATCGAGCCGTTTGACCGCCTCGGTCGGCCCGCCGATCATCAGGCTGTAGCCGCGTTCGAGGCCCCAGACCCCGCCCGAGGTGCCGGCATCGATCACGTCGATGCCCTGCGGTTCCAATTCGCGCGCGAGGTCCATCGCCTCGCGGTAGTTGGAATTGCCGCCGTCGATCAGCGCGTCGCCGGGCGAGAGTTTGGCCGCGAGTTCCCGCGCCACCCGGGGGGTGATCGCGGCGGGCAGCATCATCCACACCGCGCGGGGCGGTTTCAGCGCGCCGACCAGCGCGTCGAGGCTGTCGACGCCGGTGGCGCCGTCCTTGGCGAGCGCCGCGACGGCGTCGGCGCTCACGTCATAGGCGACGATCTCGTGCCCCGCGCGCATCAGCCGCCGCGACATGTCTCCGCCCATGCGGCCCAATCCGATCATACCCAGTTGCATCTTGTCTTCCTTCCCGTGTCAGGCGCCCCCGTGACCCTCAGCCATCGGTGCGCGTTACCTCGAAGTTGCGGCCTTCCCAGCGGTCGGCCCCGGTCCAGTACAGAGTGAAGGCCATGGTCGCGCCGGGCGCCAGTGCATCGCAGGCGAGGTCAACCACATGTGACCCGAAACCGGTCGGGCGCGTGGCGCTGTCCGACCAACTGGCCCAGCCATCGGTGCTCCACCGGACCCTGGCCGCAGCCTTCAGCTCCAGCCGCAACCGCTTGCGGGCGGGGATGCGGGCGATCTGGTTGTCGAACCGCCAGATCCGGATCTGGGATCCCGTGCGGTCCTCGACGTAGCGCTTGCGGGGCTGCGGCGGCATGTCGAAGACCGCGCCGTCGGCGAGCGAGCGCAGCAGTTTGAGGTGCTCGGAATGCGCCCAGACCAGCGGCATGGCGCTGCCGGCGGGGCGGCCGCGGAAGAGCTCGCGGTCGGGGATGTCGTCGGCGTCCCAGCTCTGTTCGGGAAGCAGCCCGCCGTCGCCGGCGCTCGCTTCGAGCGTGGCCAGCAGCGCTTCGGCTCTTTCGGGGTGCCCGGCGGCGAGCTCGTAATGCGCCCGTTCGCCCGCGAGCAGCGGCCAGGCGCGGCCGATGCCGGTGCCGTCGAAAGGCCCGCCGTCGGCATGTTCGCCGTAACCGTCCTCGGTGTAGCGGTACCACAGCGGGCCCTGCGGCAGCTCGACCCTCAGCGCGTGGTCGATGGCCGCGACCGTGTCGGCGATGCGCGGATCGTCGGGCGCGCGCAGCCCGAAGCGCACGAGCGCAAGGGCATCGGGCGACAGCACGTCCTGGCTGGGCAGAAAGGCACGGTCGGGCGGGCGGTTCTTGATCAGCGTTTCGCCCGCGTCGGCCTCGGCCCTGTCGGTCGCACCGCTCGCGGCGATGCGCACGTAATAGCCCGAGATGCCAGCGGCTTCGCACAGGTGCGGGTCGCCCGCGTAGGTCCATTGCTCGATCTGCTCGTTCCAGCAATCGGCGGTCTCGCGCAGGTGCTGCGCGTCGTCCGCGCGCCCCGCGGCGTCGAGCAGGTCGGCAGCGGCCAGCAGCGCGGCGATCTCGACGGCGAGGGTGAAGGGGCTGTAGCCCGCATCCTCCTCCCAGCGGTCCTGCGCGGTGGCGGGACCATTGAGAAGCACGAAGCCGGCAGCGCGGGTGACCATGCCGATGTAGCGGCCGAGCCCGCCGTCGCCGAGGTGGCCCAGGCGGTGGAGCATGTCGGCGAGCAGGATCGGAAAGGCGACCTCGTCCATCTGCACGCCGTTCCAGTAGGGCCGCCCGTCGAGCCACATGTTCTGCGCCCAGCGGCCCGAGGGGGCCTGGGTCTGGCGCAGGTAGTCGAGGATGTTCAGCGCCTCGCCCGCGTCGCCGATGGCGAGGAAACCGCCTGCCGTCTCGACCAGGTCGCGCGGCCAGACCAGGTGATAACCGCCGAGATCGCCGTCGCCCTTGGAAAAGCCCCAGGGGATCGACAGGCTGGCCACCACCGCGCCTGGCCGGTCGACCGCGCGGTGGGTGGCGAGGACCGCGGCGGAGGTGCGGTAGGCGGCTTCGCCCGCGCCTGTGCGGGTGAGCGTGCGCAGCCCGTCTTGCCAGGTTTGCCAGTCGCTGACATAGGCGTCCCAGGCGCGGTCGAACCCGGCGTCGAGGCTCGCGAGCGCCCGGTCGGCGGCTTCGATTTCGGTCTGGCCGAAAGCGAGGGCGAGCACGGTGCCGTCTTCTTCCGGGCCGAAGTCCATCTCGCCCACCAGCGCGACGTTGCCGTCGTCGGCGCGGGCGTAGCGGGGCGCGATCTCGCCCCTCTGCGCGAGCTGCTGCCAGCCGTCGGATGTGCCGACGAAGCCCGCCGAGGCTGCGCGCCAGGGGCGCGAGGCGGCGAGCGCGAGGTAGCGCGACTTGCCGGTGGAGAAGAGCATCTTGTGCCCGGCGTGGAGGCCGATCCAGGCGGAATTGCCCATGCCGGCATTGACCAGATGGGGCGCGAGCAGGGCGTGAACCCGGTAGTCGCCCGCCGCGCCCTCACGGGCGGTGAACCGGATCCGCTGGAGCAGGCAGGGCCGGTCGGGATCGGCGATCACGTCTTTGGTGATCCGGTAGCGCCCGTCGCGGGCGGTGTTGGTCACGTGGAAAGCCGGGATGCCGGGAGCGACGGGCACGGTTTCCGTGTCACAATCGCGCTTTTCCTCGGAGAAATACCCGCGCCCATCGGTGACGATCAGCCCGAAATCGCGGGTGCAGGCGCTGTCGACGCGGGGGTAATAGACCTCGTTGAGGATGCCGTGGGAGAGGGTGAACCAGAGGGGCGAGGCGGGCGACAGCGCGGTGCCGACGCCGTTCTTGGCGCTCGAGGTCCAGCGCGCGTCGATGCCCGGCGCGCCGGGGGCGGCGTCCAGGGGGCGCGGGGCGTTTGCATGAATGGTCATCTCTCTCTCCGCCTTGAGCTTTTCCCGAGGATCGCGCGACCGGCCCACGGGCGGCTCACCTGCAGGATACATTCCTGTAAGGCACGAGCCCAAGGACCGGTTCGCGGAAGCGGCGAGAGATGGAGCGCGTGAGGCCCGGGCGAGGGGAACCGCCCGGGCCGGCCGTGCCTGGTTACGCCGGCTGGTCGGGCCGGGTGCCGAGGGCGACGGTCACCTCCATCGGCGCGTTTGCGCGCAGGAGGCTGAGGGTCACCGTGCTGCCGGGCGCTTCCATCGCGATGGCGCGGCTCAACTCGGCCGGGGTCTTGACCTCGGTGCCGTTGACCGCGAGCACGATGTCGCCGCGCTTGAGCTCGGCCGTGGCGGCGGGGGTGTCCGGGGTGACCGACGAGATCAGCACGCCTTCGGGCACGTCCATGCCGAGCGCGGCGGCGGTGTCTTCGCTCACCGGCTGGATGGCGACGCCGAGCCAGCCGCGCGAGACATGGCCGTCGGCTTCGAGATCGGCCACCACCTGCTGGGCGAGGTTCGCCGGGATCGCGAAGCCGATCCCCACCGAGCCGCCGGAAGGCGACAGGATCGCGGTGTTGATACCCACGACCTTGCCGTCGGTCGAGAACAGCGGGCCGCCGGAATTGCCCTTGTTGATCGCCGCGTCGGTCTGGATGAAATTGTCGTAGGGCCCGCTCTGGATGTCGCGGCCGAGCGCCGAGATGATCCCCGACGTGACCGAATTGCCAAGGCCGAAGGGGTTGCCGATGGCGACCACGTCCTCGCCGACCTGCAGCGCGTCGCTGTCGCCAAAGCTGACGGTGGGCAGATCCGAGACACCGGCGATCCGCACCAGCGCGAGGTCGGTCGAGGGGTCGGTGCCGATCACGGTGGCGTCGAACTTGCGGCCGTCTTCGAGGGTGACCTTCACGGTTTCGGCGCCGTCGACGACGTGAGCATTGGTCACGATCAGCCCGTCGGGTTCGATCACGAAGCCGGTGCCGAGGCCCGAGACCATGTAGGGCTGCCCGTCGGGCGCGCCGCGCTCGTCGGGTTGCTGACCGAAGAACCGCTGGAACGGAAAGTCGCCCGGCATCTGCCGCTCGTCGAAGCGCATGGCGTCTGCGGATTTCTCGACCTCGACATAGACGACGGCGGGCGAGACATCCCTGACCAGCTCGACATAGCCGCCGGTGGACGCGGCGGCGCGGGCCGCTTCGGGCCAGACGGCGGGGGCGGCGACGGTCAGGCCGGCGGCGGCGAGCATCGCGGCGGTCAGCGCGCTGCGCATGAAGGGGCGTTTTCGGGTGGTCTGCATAAGGGTCCTCTCCTTGATCCTGCGGCCGCGCGGGGCGGCGATGGGTCCCAAGATGGGGACGCGGTCCGACAGGGAACCGTCAGGGAGATTGCATCGGCGACATTTTCCTCACGATTGGGTGAGCGACAGATTGCGGATTTGTAATCTTGCCGCCAGTTCTTTGCCAATGCCGGGGCGCAGGCTGTGCGCAGCACAGGACATGAGGAACCGGCAGGAAAGGAGCGACGTGAAGATCCTGCTCATAGAAGACGACCCCAAGACGGCGGAGTTCATCGCGCGCGGTCTGCGCGAGGACGGCCATTCCATCGACCACCTGGAGAACGGCCGCGACGGGCTCGTGCGCGCGCTCGACGGCGATTACGACGTCTCGATCGTCGACCGGATGCTGCCCGGGCTCGACGGGCTCTCGGTGGTGCGCGCGGTGCGGGCGGCGGGGGTGCCGACGCCGATCATCTTTCTGACCGCCGTGGGCGGGGTCGATGACCGGATCGAGGGGCTCAACGCGGGCGCCGACGATTACCTGACCAAGCCTTTCGCCTTCGGCGAATTGAGCGCGCGGATCGCCGCCCTCGCGCGCCGTCCGCGCACGGCGGCGGCCG
>JAGRMP010000377.1 GCA_020441225.1 Maritimibacter sp.
GGGCTGTTCGACGCGGTGCACCGGATCGAGGATCCGCATCCGCGCTCGAAGCTGGACTGTCTCGGTCGGTCGCGGTTCGACCGCACCCTGTTTCTCGATGCCGACACGCTCGTGCTCGGGCCGCTCGGCGACCTCTTCGACGTGCTCGACCGGTTCGAGCTGGCGCTCGCCCATGACGTGCGGCGCGCAACCGAGCTGATCCGTGAAAACGCCGGCGCGCCGACGCCCTATGCCTTTCCCCAGCTCAATTCCGGCGTACTCCTCTACCGGCGCAGCCCAAGGATGCGGGCCTTTTTCGCCGAATGGGCGCGGCGGTTCGTCGAGAGCGGGGGGACCCGCGACCAGCCGGTGCTGAAGGCGATGTTGTGGGAAGGCGATCTCAGGTTCTGGGTGCTGCCGCCCGAGTTCAACCTGCGCCGGGTGACCCTTCTCGATGCCTGGGAGCCGGGCGACGCCCTGCCGACGATCCTGCATTCGCACCGGCTGATGGATCACATGCGCGGCGGAGCACCGCGGATCAGCGATCCGGTGGCCCTGGTCGAGGCGGAACGGGCTGCGCTGGAGGCGGAATGGAAGGCCGTGGGCGGCCGCGATCCGGACCCGTTCCGGCGGTTTCTGGGCAGGCGGATCTAGCGGCCGGTCAGGCCGGGGGCGTGTCGAGCCAGGCGTTCACGACCTGGCGGAGCTGGTAGGCCTCGGGCCCCTTGGAGTAGCCCTCGGCAAGCGGAACCTGTGCACCGTCGGCGCCCGTGAGGACCGCGCGGGTGGGGCTGCCCGGCGCGCCTTCCTCGGGCACGTGGCGGGCCTCTTGGGTGGGGCCGGGGCGCTCGACGCTCACCCGCGCGTCGGGCGACAGCGCGTGGGTGGTGGAGCGGGTGCCGCGGGGCGCGACGAAATCGAGCGTCACCGTTCCCGCGGTCCGGTCGAAGGTGATCCGGCGGGTCTCGACGAAGAACCAGGCGAAGACCGGGGGCGACAGGGCGAAGCAGAGGAAGATCACGCCCGCATCGTTGCCGCGGGCAAACAGCACGATGGCGAAGGCGAGGGTGGCGAGCGTGACGAGGACGAGCCCGACGGCGAGGGCGGTGGGACGGTGTTCCAGACCCAGCCGGGTGGGGGTGTTTTCGACGGTTTTCATGGCGTATGTTTCATGACGTATGCTCCAGCCAGGCGTTGATCGCCTCTGCGGTGCGGTGGTGGCCGGCGCCCGAGGAATAGGCATAGGTGACCGGATGGCGCCCGGCGGATTGTCCGGCCGGGACGACGAGTGCGATGCGGTAGGCGGTGCCGCTGTCCGACGACTGGCTCTCCTCGATCACAGCACGCTCGATCTCGGCCAGCGCGTGGCGCACACGGGACCCGCCGAACAGGTTGCGCCGGCGCAGTTCGACATAGCCGTCCGGGCGATGGAACACGACCTGGACCCGGCGCACGAAGGCCCAGAAGGCGATGAAGCCCATGCCGCCGCCGAAGAGCGCGAACAGGATGCCCCACCATTCGCCCGCGAGCACCATCGCGAGCCCGGCGCCGACGAAGACGAGGATGAAGCCGATCAGGGCCAGCGCGAGCAGGACCGGGCGGTCTTCGACGATCAGCAGATCCGGGGTATTGGTAACCACTTTCATCCGCGGCGCACGTCCCGCAGGGCCGGGGTGCGGTGGAGGTTTGCAACGGGCATCGGCTGGCTCTTTCCCGGGGTCCGGGATGAGCCTAGCGCGCAGGGACCGTGGGGGGAAGGGCCGCGGTGTCGCGGCCCCGCCCGGGAGTGGTCGTCAAACCGGCGCGATCAGGCCGCGAGCGGTTGGGTGAGCGCGGCGACCGCGGTCTCGATCTCGGCTTCGCCGGCCTCGGCGGGCACGTCGAGGAAAGTCACGTCGGTGATGCCGATGAACCCGAGCATGAAGGTCAGATAAGGCGTCGCGAAATCATGGTCGGCGCCGGTGGGCGTGCCCTGCGAGGCGCGCAGGATCACCGCGCGTTTGCCTTTGAGCAAGCCCTCGGGCCCGCTTTCGGTGTAGCGGAAAGCGATGCCGGCGCGGGTCACCTGGTCGATCCAGGCCTTGAGGCTCGCGGGGATGTTGAAATTGTACGTCGCGGTGGCGATCAGCAGCGTGTCGGCGGCCATGAGTTCGGCAAGCAGCGCGTCCGAAGTCGCGAGCGCGGCGCGCTCGTCGTCGGTGCGGTCCTCGGGCGCCTTGAAGGTGCCGGTGGTGTAGGCGGCGCTCAGGTGCGGCACGCCGTCCGAGAGGTCGCGGGTGATGATCTTGGCGTCGGGCAGACCGGCGGCAACGGCGTTGGCGAAAGCACGCGAGAGCGAGCCGTCGTGGCGGGCGGACGCGTCGATGCGAAGGATGGTGTGGGTCATCGGGATCTCCATGGGTTGCGCGGGGTCCCCCCGCGTTGATCCCCATGTTGGCCCTTGCGGGGGTGAACACAATCTGGGAGTTTTCACAGTACATGTTCGCCACTGCACAGGTGACCGATGGAGAACTGGGACGAGCTGCGCACCGCCTACGAGGTCGTGCGCCATGGCACGGTGAGCGGGGCTGCAAGCGCGCTGGGCGTGCACCATGCGACCGTGATCCGCCATATCGACGCGCTCGAGGCGCGGCTCGGGGTGAAGCTGTTTCAGCGCCACGCAAGGGGCTATGCGCCGACCGAGGCGGGGGAGGAGCTCGCGCGGGTTGCCAAGGCGAGCGACGACCAGTTCAGCCAGCTCGCCTCGCGGCTCAAGGGCAGCGGCGAGGCGGTGACGGGGGACCTGGTGGTCACGACCCTGCCGGTGCTGGCCGAACAGCTCGCGCCGGATTTCGCGCGGTTTCAGGTGGCCCACCCCGGCGTCATCCTGCACGTGCGCACCGGGCGGCGGATCTTCCGGCTCGAATACGGCGAGGCGCATGTGGCGATCCGCGCCGGGCGGGCGCCGGAAGAGCCCGACAACGTGGCCCAGCCGCTGGTGAAGCTCCAGGCGGGGCTCTACGTGGCCGAAAGCTACATCGACCGGCGCGGCGACCCGCGCGACGGGCTGGCCGGCCACGATTTCGTCGGGCCGGAGGAGGGCGAGACCGGGCCGCCGACCTACGACTGGCTGCGCGCCGAGGTGCCGCCCGAACGGGTGATATTCCGCACCAACGACCTGCACACCGCGGCGGCGGCGGTGCAGGCCGGGACCGGGCTCGGGTTCCTGACCCCGAGACAGGCGGCAGGGCTCGTCGAGGTGATCGCCCCGCGCCCCGACTGGGCCGCGCAGATCTGGCTGGTAACCCATGTGGATCTTCACCGCTCGGCCAAGGTCCAGGCGCTGACCAAGTTTCTCAAGGAGACCTGCCGGGAGGGCGAGGGGTAGGGGTGATAACTGTAGTGCAAATGGGCAATTATGTTGCAGGTTGATTTGAATACCGACATTCAAGCCATCGTCGAGATGGCGCTCACTGGTACAGGTGAAAGCGCAATGGACGCCCGCCGATGCCTTCGTGTTCTACTAGAATGGTATGCCATAGGTCGGCCGGCGGACCGAATTGACGAGTTCCGGGCACTTGTGCCCGCCAATGCGGGTTGTGCGTTAGACCTGTCCTGCCAGCAACTGCTCGAACTTGAGATAGCGCAAGACGAACTTCGCGCGTTGAGCTCACACGTTCTGGCATGCCTCTCCAGCCGAGACGGTGGGTACCGATGGGTTACTTACATCTTGAAAGGTCTCAGCGGTTTCTTCGACGTCGAAGACGAGATGACGGAGTTTGTCGAGACCCATTGGCGGGAAGAGGACGAAGACCTGATAGAACAAACCGTCCTGATCCATTTCAACGTGCCGATGTCGGCTCGTCAATCGAAGATCCTGAGCGAAATTTCCAAAGACTGCGAGTCGGAAGCGCTGCGCGGGTCCGTCGAAATGAAAATGCGGGTCAACGAAAATAATGTGAAAGGCTCTCTATAGTTCCCTCATTTCGCACCGCCTCTCGCCAAATTTTCGGCGTGGGTCGTTTCGCTTGTGACATAGAACACTTCCTGGTCCCTCAGTTGGTGCTGTCCACTTTTCCCGGCAAGTCCGGTTGGAGCGCACCGGCCCCCACGCCCGCCGGAGTGCGGCGGGCGTGAGGGGCCGGGCTGAAGCCCGGTCTACGGGTTTTCCGAAAGCGCGTCAGGCGGCTTTTCGGCCTGCGCCGCCGCGGCGGCGGCGGGGGCGGCGTTTGGCGGCTGCGTTACCGTTCGGGCTGCCGTGCGAGGTACCGCCCGAGGCTTTGGGCTTGCCGCTCTTTCGGTTCTGGCCACCGCCGCCGCCGCCGCCGCGTTTGCGAGTGGGCTCGGTGGCGTGTTCGGGGCCCCAATGGGTGCCGCTGTGGACCGGGATCTCTTTGCCCAGCGTCTTCTGGATCGCTTTGAGCTCCGACATCTCGGCCGGCGCGCAATAGGCCACTGAGCGGCCGTCGCGGCCGGCCCGCGCGGTGCGGCCGATGCGGTGGACGTAATTGTCGGGCACGTTCGGCAGATCGTAATTGTAGACGTGGCGCACGCCGGGGATGTCGAGGCCGCGGGCGGCGACGTCGGTCGCGACCAACACCTTGACCTCGCCCGCGGTGAAGGCCTTGATCGCCCGTTCCCGCGCGCCTTGCGATTTGTTGCCGTGGATGGCGCTCACGGAGAAGCCGGCCTTTTCCAGCGCCGTCGCGAGGCGGTTGGCGCCGTGCTTGGTGCGGGTGAAGACCAACGCCATGTCGCCCGGGTGGTCGCCCAGATGCTCGATCAGCAGCCGGGTCTTGGCGGCCTGTTCGACGAAATGGACCCCTTGGGTCACCTTGTCGGCGGGCTTGCCCGGGGGCGAGACCTCGACCCGGACCGGATCGGTCAGGTAGGTTCTGGCGAGATCGGCCATGAGCTTGGGCATGGTGGCCGAGAACAGCATGGTCTGGCGGTCGGCGGGGAGCAGCGGGGCGATCCGGCGCAGGGCATGGATGAAGCCCATGTCGAGCATCTGGTCGGCCTCGTCGAGCACCAGGTACTGGGTGAGGTCGAGCCGGACGGTGTTGCGCTCGATATGGTCGATGAGCCGTCCGGGGGTGGCGACGAGCAGATCGGTGCCACGTTCGAGCCGCTTGATCTGGGGATTGATCCCGGCGCCGCCGACCACGAGGTTGACGCGCAGGTGGCTGTCACGGGTGTAGGCGGCAAGGTTGTCGGAGATCTGCTTGGCGAGCTCGCGGGTGGGGGTGAGGATCAGCCCGCGCACCGATTTCGGCGCGGGCTTGGTGCCAGCCTTCATGAGATTATGCGCCATCGGCAGGCCGAAAGCGGCGGTCTTGCCGGTGCCGGTCTGGGCGATGCCCATCACGTCGCGGCCCGCGAGCGCATGGGGGATGGCCTGGACCTGGATCGGGGTGGGATCGGTGATGCCCTGCTCGGCCAGCTTGGCGACGAGGCGGGGGGAGAGGCCGAGGGCCTCGAAGGTGGTGTCTGTCATATGTGTCTCTCTGGGCCGGCCCCTGCGGGTGCCGCCGGAATGAATTCGCCGTCCTCCCGCATGGAGGCCGGTCGCGTTCGGGTTCGGCGCGGAGCTGAGCGGAGGCCGGATTGCCTGACGCGCGTCTGCGCTCTGCCCCCCGCGTGAATTGGGAACCTTGGGAAATGTCAGCGTCCTTCGCGTCATCCGGTTCGGGCGACTGCGGTCTGCTCACGCGGCAGAGGACGTCTGGGAGTGCACATGGGGTATTCGGGCGGAATAGTCAACAGGCGAGGCACGCGCGGTCCGGTGACGGTCGGCGGTTGGCGCGCGGTTGCGCGACCCCCTCGACGCAGACGAGCCGGGCCGAGTTGCAGCCGTCGCGGATGGCCTTGAGCCCCTGGTAGGTTGCGCCGGTGTAGAAAGCCTCGAACGCGGCGACGGACGGAAACGCGATCAGGACGATCCGGCGCGGCTCCCAATCGCCTTCGTAGACTTTGTGCGCGCCACCGCGGGCGAGGTAAGTCGCGCCTGCGGCTTCCAGGGCCGGTTTCACCCCGCGCATGAACTCCGCGTATTGCTCGGCATCGTCGATCCGGACGTCGAAAATTGCGTAGGCCGTCATGGGGTCTCTCCAGGTGAGGCCGACCGGGGCGGTCGACCGGCCCACGATAGCCGAATGCCGCGCGGCTTGGGTACAGGATCCTGCGGACGGACAGCAAAAAGCCCGGGCGGTTGGGCCCGGGCTCAGGTGTTTTCGTTCGCCGTAAAGCGGCTCAGTGCAGCTTTTCGCCTTCGCTTAGTGCAGCTTTTCGCCGACGTCCTTGATCGCGTCTTCGATCAGCTTGTTGCCGTCCGCGGCGGTCATCTTCTTGGCGATGAGCTCCTGGGCGGCGCCGATGGCGACGGTGACGGCGGTGTTCTTGACGTTGTTCACCGCGGCGGCCTCGGCCGACTTGATCTGGTCCTCGGCGGCGGCAAGACGGCGGGCGATGGCGGCCTTGAGGTCGCGCTTGGCCACTTCGGCGGCCTCGGCGGCTTCCTTCTTGGCGTGCTCGACGATCGCCTCGGCCTGGCTCGCCACTTCCTTCTGCTTGCGCTCGTAGGACGCGAGGATCGACTGGGCTTCTTCGCGCAGGGCGCGGGCCTCTTCGAGGTCGGCCTTGATGCCTTCGGCCCGCCGGTCGAGCATGCCGGTGACCATGGCGGGCACCTTGAAGTAGATCAGCACGCCGATGAAGACGATGAAGGCGAGCAGCACGACGAAGTTGGTGTTGTGCAGCGAGAAGAACGGCCCCGAGGCGGCGAAGGCCGGGCTCGCGGCAAGGGCGAAGGCGGGGATCAGGTACCTGTTCATCGCGTTACCCTTTCAGCCGCGCGTTGATCGCGGAGGTGATCGAGCGGGCGTCGGCCTTGACCCCCATCGAGGCGAGGATCTCGCCCGTGGTGTCCTTGGCGACGGCTTTCACCGCCTCGACGGCCCCGGCGCGGATCTCGGCGATGGCCTTTTCCGACTCGGCGGTCTTCGCGGCGATCTCGGCATCCGCCTTGGCCTGCGCCTTGGCGAGTTCGGCCTGGATTTCCGCCTTGGTCTCTGCGGCGATCTTCTGCGCTTCGGCGCGGGCCTCCGCGAGGGCGAGGTTGTAGGCCTCTTCCGCCTCGACGGCCTTCTGCTTCAGCTCTTCGGCCGCGGCGATATCGTTGGTGATCGTGCCCTTGCGCTCGGCGAGCACGCCGGCGATGCGCGGCAGGGCCACGCGGGTGAGCACGAAGAAGATGACCACGAGCGCGACCACGAGCCAGAAGATCTGGTTCGGGAAGGTCCCGAACTCGAGCTGCGGCATGCCCGCGTCGGCGGCCTCGGCGGCGCCATGGCCCGCTTCGGTTGCGGTGGTTTCTGTTGCCATTCTGTCCTCCAGATCCCGGTTGGGAGCAAACCCGTGGAACGTCGGGCGGGGCGGTCAGACGCGCCCCACCCGGTCGTAAGGAAGGGTCGGATGGATCAGACGGCGAACATCAGCAGCAGCGCGACGAGGAACGAGAAGATCCC
>JAGRMP010000378.1 GCA_020441225.1 Maritimibacter sp.
GATGATGGGCGGCAGCCAGGGCGGCCTGCCCGGCGGCCTCGGCGGGCTGCTCGACTCGCTCGGCGGTGCGGCGGCGGCCGGCGGCGCGGCGGGCGGTCTCGGCGGGCTGTTGAACCAGGCGCTGCAGAAGGGCGCGCCGCAGGAGACCCCGACGGTCGCCCAGGAACAGCAGGCGGCGCTCTTGTTGCGGGCGATGATCCAGGCGGCGAAATGCGACGGGCGGATCGACCAGGCCGAGAAGGAGGCGCTGACGGCGCATCTGGGCGAGGTGACGGCCGAGGAAGCGCGGATCGTCGAGGCAAGTTTCGCCGCGCCGGTGGACGTGGATGCGCTGGTGAACGACACGCCGCGCGGCATGGAACAGCAGGTCTACATGATGTCGCTGCTCGGGCTCGACCTCGACAGCCAGGCCGAGGCGCAATACCTCCACAGCCTCGCCCAGAAACTCGGCATCGATCCGCAGACCGCGAATGCGATCCACCAGAAGATGGGCGAGCCCGCGCTTTACAGCTGAAGGTTAAACGCTGGTTAACGGGGCGATGCGGCCTGTGCGCAAGCGCCTGATATTGTGCGCAAAACCGAATCCAGAAATCCGGATTTCTGGATTCGGCGCAGGGTGGTTTCGCCTTGAGGGTGGGAGCCGGTCGGACAGGCTGAAAAAGAAAGACGCCGGGGCGCAAGGCTCCGGTGTCACGTCTACCCCCGCTGCGCGTCCCGCACCCGAAGGCGCCGCCCGGCCGCGACCTCAGATCGTCACGTAGCGCGTCCAGGGGTGCCGTTCGGCAAAACCCAGCACCTCCATGATCTTGCGGTTGGAATAGATGCTCTCGCCGGGGTCGAAGGGACGTTTGAGCGGCACACCCCCGTAGTAGCGCGCCACCACCTCCTCGACGGAGAGATCGACGCTCATCGCGTCGTTGGCGACGTTGAACACCTGGTAGCCGAGCCCGTCGGCGCCGAGGCAGAGGTCCACCACCTGGCCGAGGTCGCGGGCGTCGATATAGGAAAACAGGTTGCGCCGGCGCACATCCGGGTTCGCGAAATAGCTTGGCCAGGCGGCGTAATCCTCGGGGCTCATCACGTTGTTGATCCTCAGCGCGTAGATATCGGCGCCGGTGCGTGCCTGAAACCCGCGCGCGGTGACCTCGTTCACCACCTTGGACATGCCGTAGCTGTCCTCGGGCACCACCGGGTGGTCTTCGTCCACCGGCAGATACGCGGGCTTGCGCTCGCCGTCGGCGAAACAGACGCCGTAGGTGGTCTCGGAACTGGCGATCACCACCTTGCGGATGCCAAGCTTGGTCGCCGCTTCCAGCACGTTGTAGGTCGAGAGCACGTTGACCCGGTAGGTCTCATTGTCAGGCTTGAGCAAAATCCGGGGGATCGCCGCGAAATGCACCACCGCGTCGAACCGCGGCACGCCGGTGCCGGGCTCGAGCTCGTCGAAATCGGCATACATCGACATCGCGTTGAAGACCTGGGCCCCGTCGGTGAGATCGGCGGTGATGTTGTCGACGCGCGGATCGTCGAGCGGCACCAGATCCACGTTCATCACCCGGTGGCCGCGCTCGATCAGATAGGGCACGACCTCGCGGCCGGCCTTGCCCGATCCGCCGGTGAAAAGAATGCGCATGCGTTCCTCCTGTTCTTTTGCCGCCACTATGGAACGCGGGGGTCAGAACGACCAGCCGCTAGATATTGCCCCTCTCCCGTGGCGGTGATCTAATGGCAGTTCAGGCAGACAAGAAAGATCGAGCGATGGCAGACGACCTTCTGAGCAAGGGCCAGGACGTATACGACGCCTCTTCCATCGAGGTGCTGGAAGGGCTGGAACCGGTCCGCCAGCGGCCGGGCATGTATATCGGCGNNCACCGACGAGCGGGCGCTGCATCACATGGTGGCCGAGATCCTCGACAACTCGATGGACGAGGCGGTCGCGGGCCATGCGAACCGGATCGAGGTGACGCTGCATGCCGATCACTCGGTCACCGTCACCGACAACGGCCGCGGCATCCCGGTCGATCCGCATCCGAAATTCCCCGACAAGTCGGCGCTCGAAGTGATCCTGTGCACGCTGCACGCGGGCGGCAAGTTTTCCGGCAAGGCCTACCAGACCTCGGGCGGCCTCCATGGCGTCGGCTCCTCTGTGGTGAACGCGCTGTCGGACAGCCTCGTGGTGCGGGTGGCCAAGAACAAGGAGCTGTTCGAACAGAGCTTCTCCCGGGGCAAACCGCTCGGACCGATCAAGAAGGTGGGCGCGGCGCCGAACCGGCGCGGCACCGAGACCACTTTCCACGCCGATCCGGAGATCTTCGGCCACCACATGTTCAAACCGAAGCGCCTGATCGCCCTCGCCCGCTCCAAGGCCTATTTGTTCTCGGGCGTCGAGATCCGCTGGAAGAGCGAGATCGACGATGGCGAGACGCCGACCGAGGCGGTGTTCCACTTTCCGGGCGGCCTGCGCGACTATCTCGCCGAGACGCTGGGCGGGTCCTCGACCTATTCCGACGGCGGGTTCTACGGCAAGGTCGAATTCCGCGAGAAGTTCAACGAGCCGGGCTACGTGGAATGGGCGATCAACTGGACACCCG
>JAGRMP010000379.1:0-7336 GCA_020441225.1 Maritimibacter sp.
CATGTCGGCGATCATGATCGCGCGGTTGGTGGCCTCGCCCTCGACCTGGCTGGGCCGCGAATAGGCATGCGCCTCGGGCCCGGTGTTGCCCTCGGCGAGCAGCCGCGCCGAAAGCTCGGCGACCACGTCGCCGTTCTCGGCATGGACCAGCGGTGTCGCCCCCAGCTCGGCGAGCCGCGAGAACGAGGCGAAGAGCTCGTCGTCGTTGACCATGAGCGCGCCCTTGTAGGCGAGGAAATGCTTGAAGGTGTTGATCCCCTTGTCGCGGACGACGGTCTCCATGTCGTTGAACACCTGCTCGCCCCACCAGGTCACCGCCATGTGGAACGAGTAATCGGTGTTGGCCCGCGTCGCCTTGTTGTCCCAGCGCTTGAGCGCGTCGAGCAGGCTCTCGCCCTGGTTCGGCAGACAGAAATCCACCACCATCGTGGTCCCGCCCGCAAGCCCCGCGCGGGTGCCGCTCTCGAAATCGTCGGACGAATAGGTGCCCATGAAGGGCATCTCCAGGTGCACATGCGGGTCGATCCCGCCCGGCATCACGTAACAGCCGGTGGCGTCGAGGGTCTCGTCGCCCTTGAGCCCCTTGCCGATCTCGATGATCTTGCCGCCCTCGATCAGGACATCCGCCTCGTAGGTCAGATCCGCCGTGACGACCGTGCCGCCCTTGATGACTGTGGTGCTCATGTTGTGTCTCCCTGTCTTTGTAGCGCCTCGCCAAGCGAAACGAGCAGCTTGCCGGCCTCTTTTCCTTCGATGGCCATGTTTCCGTTTTCGAGCGCGGCCGAGATAAACGCGAAGACAACGCTATTTGGCATTTCAACAGACAATGTGCGCTTTGGATCGGGGGTACTGTCCTGGCTCTCGCCGAACTGCTGCGCCGTTATCTGCAAATTCAACATAGACTCGGTTCTGTTCCGTCCCCAGTCATAGAAAACGCCAACACGACGATCATCAGGAATGCCCAAGGTCGGCTTTAGGGGTATCTCCGGAATCTCGGTCAGATCGAACGTATAGGTGTTGTCATCGCGGTTAGACTCAGAATCGTAGTCGATCCTCAATCTGAGCAAGTTTTTCTCTCGCATCGAACCATCTCCCCTTCATCCACCCCCCTTTTTTCTTGGCGAAAATACTCCGGGGGTGCGGGGGCAGCGCCCCCGCGCGGGTCGGCCCGAGCGTCAGCCCGGGGCGAAATCCCTCATTCCACGATCTCGGCCACTTCGACGGCGGCATGCAAGAGCACATCCGCCCCCGCTGCCGCCCAGTCCTTGGAAATCTCCTCGGCCTCGTTGTGCGACAGCCCGTCGACGCAGGGGCACATGATCATCGAGGTCGGCGCCACCTGGTTGATCCAGCAGGCGTCGTGCCCGGCACCGGAGATGATGTTCATGTGGCTATACCCGAGCCGCTCGGCGGCGCCCCGCACCGCGGCCACGCAGCCCGCGTCGAACTCGACCGGGTCGAAACCGCCGACCTTTTCGTAGGCGATCTCCAGCCCCATCGCCGCGGCGATCTTGTCGCCCTCGATCCGGAGCCGCTTTTCCATGTCCTCGATCACCGCCTTGTCGGGGTGGCGGAAATCGACGGTGAACACCGCCTTGCCCGGGATCACGTTGCGGCTCCCGGGAAAGACCTCGATATGCCCCGCGGCCCCCACCGCGTGGGGGGCGTGCGACAGCGCGATCTCGTCGACCTTGTCGAGCACGCGCGCCATGCCGAGACCGGCATTGCGCCGCATCGGCATCGGGGTCGAGCCGGTGTGCGCCTCCTTGCCGGTGATCGTCACCTCGGTCCAGGAGAGGCCCTGGCCATGGGTCACCACGCCGATGTCCTTGCCCTCGGCTTCGAGGATCGGACCCTGTTCGATATGCAGCTCGAACATCGCGTGCATCTTGTTCTTGCGCGCGCCCACCGGCTCGTCGCCTTCCCAGCCGATGCGCTTGAGCTCGTCGCCGAAGCGCAGGCCCTCGTGGTCGACACGGTCCTTGGCCCAATCCTCGGTGTGGACACCGGCAAAGACGCCCGAGGCCAGCATCGCCGGCGCAAAGCGCGTGCCCTCCTCGTTGGTCCAGTTGGTCACCACGATCGGGTGCTTGGTCTTGACGCCCAGGTCGTTCAAAGTGCGCACCAGCTCCAGCCCGCCGAGCACGCCGAGCACGCCGTCGTACTTGCCGCCGGTGGGCTGGGTGTCGAGATGCGAGCCGACATAGACCGGCAGCGCATCCGGGTCCTCGCCCGGCCGCTCGGCGAACATGTTGCCCATGGTGTCGACGCCGACGCTGCAGCCGGCCTCTTCGCACCATTTCCGGAACAACGCCCGGCCCTCGCCATCGGCATCGGTGAGCGTCTGGCGGTTGTTGCCGCCGGCCACGCCCGGACCGATCTTGGCCATCTCCATCAGGCTGTCCCACAGCCGGTCGGGATTGATTCTGAGGTTTTCGCCTGGGTTCGGCATGCGGTGTCTCCCGTCGTTTTCGCGGAATCGCGATTTGCCGACAGTGTGACCGAAGTTGACCAAATGGGAAAAAGTTTTTTGCCACAAACCCGAAATTGGCCGCGCATTCTTCCGACGCCGCCATTTTGGGCGGGCGTGACGCACAAACGGGCGCGGTCATTTCCGCAATTTCGCCACAAACCCGCGGCTACCGGTCCTGAAACAAAGCCGATCGGGCCACAAATCGGGCGATTTCTGCGGCTACATCTGGGCGGGAACCAGACGGAAATCAGACTTTGACCATCCTGCCCAATCTTGACGCCGACGCGCGCGCGCCGCGTTTGCGCCCGCACAACCGACGCGGTTCGGTTCCGGCCGGCGGCGCACGACGCGCGGCGAAGGAACAACCGGCGTCCGACCTGGCGCAGCCGCCCCGGGGCGGGCTGGCGGGACAGAAGATCAATTTCACCCGAAACCTCAAAAGCGCGCTCCTTGCCACCGCGGTCGTCCTGGCCGCGGCCATTGCCGGGCTGGCCATCGGCATCACCAACGGTCAAGACCGGCTTGCGCTCGACGCCTCGCATCGCATGGTCGAAGGCGCGTTCAAGGGGCTCGCAGACCGGACCGAGATCCTGACCCGCGAACACGCCTTTCGCGACGAAACCTATCGCGCCGTCCAGACCGGGGACGAAGAGTGGATCTATGCCAATCTCGCCGCCCGCGCAGGCACGGTACACGAGCTCTCGGTGATCGTCGAACCCGCCAGCCGCGGCGGTTTCGACCAGGACCGTTTCGGCCCCGCAGATGTCGGCCAGGAGCGCGGGGAACGGGCCGACTTCGGCTGGCGCGCCGATGTTGCAACCCGGGCGCCGACCCCGGGGCTTATCCCGCCGGCCGTGCTCGCGGGCCTGGACGACCAGCTCGACACGGTGCCCGCCACCGCGCGCGCCGCCGCCAGCAGCTACGCCTGGATCGACGGCGAGCTCTGGCTGCTGGCGATCTCGCGGATCGGGCCCCGCGACCACATCGCGCCGGACGTCGCCGACGCAACGATGCCGCGGCTGGTGATGGGCAAACGCCTCTCGCCGGAGCTCCTGGACCGGATCGGCGCCCCCTTCCTCGTCTCCGGCCTGAAGGTGACGCCGGACGCCGCACCGGGCGGGATCGGGGTCGCGCTGCGCGATGCCGGTGGCACCGTCCTGGGCCA
This sequence comes from Maritimibacter sp., assembly GCA_020441225.1. Next base: position 3,639 of record JAGRMP010000379.1, read on the forward strand.
CGCCACCTGGGCGGCACCCACGCCCGGCTGGCGGGTGTTCGCCGCCATCGGCGCGCCGGCGGCGCTGGTCACGGCGGTAACAATCTTCGTGCTGGTGGTGGCGGCCAATCACCTCGTCGAATCCGCCGGCCGTCTGGAAAACGCGCTCGTCCGGGCGCGCCAGGCGAACCGGGCCAAGTCGGACTTCGTCGCCACGGTGAGCCATGAGCTGCGCACGCCCGTCACCTCGATCATGGGCTCGCTCGACCTGATCGCCTCGGGGGCGCTCTCGGGGTCCCCCGAGAAGGCCGCCGAGATCGTCGACATCGCCCGGACCAATTCCCGCCGTCTCGCCACGCTGATCGAAGACCTGCTCCAGATCCAGAAAATGGAGACCGGCAATCTCGATTACCATTTCGAACCGGTCGCCATCGGCACGGCGGTCGAACAGGCGATCCGGCTGACCCGGCCGATCGCCGGCAATACCGGGATCGAGATCAAGACGCCGGCCCCCCTGCCGCCGTTGCATGTCCGCGCGGACCAGTCGCGGCTGGAGCAGGTCATCACCAACATCCTGTCGAACGCGGTCAAGTTTTCTCACCCCGGAAGCGAGATCCTTGTCGATGTCATCGAGCGGCCCTCCGGCGTCCGGGTGTCGGTCGCCGACCACGGCATCGGCATCCCGGACGGCGCCCGCGACCGGGTGTTCGCCCCCTTCGGCCAGATCGACAGTTCCGACACCCGCAGCGCCGGCGGCACCGGCCTCGGTCTCAACATCGCCAAACGGATCATGGAGGCGCATCGCGGCCTGATCGATTACCGCGCGACCCCGGGCGGCGGCACGACATTCTATATCGAATTGCCCAGGGCCCCGGCCCCCGCCTGACCCGCGCGAGCCGGCGAAGGTGCGGGCTCAGTTGAGATCCTGCAACAGCCTGCCGTGCTTGCGGGTCTGGGCGATCACCTCGCCAAAGGTCCCGTAGCCGCGCGAGCGCAGCATCGGCAGCATCTTCACCAGCACCTCCGCCGTCGCCTGGGCGTCGCCGAGCGCGGTGTGGCGCATCGCCTCGGGGATGGTCACGTCGAGCCGGGCGCAGAGCGCGTCGAGCGTATGGGTCTCGCTGGCGCCGAAGAGCACGGCGGAGAGCAGCACGGTGTCGAGCACCGGGTGTTCCCAGGCGAGCCCGTCGCGTTCGCCGTGGCGGCGCAGAAACGCCATGTCGAAAGGTGCGTTATGGGCCACGATCACCGCCCCTTGCGCAAACCGGTGCAACAGCCGCCCGGCGATCTTCATATTGGGCGCATCCGCCACCATCGCGTCGGTCACCCCGTGCACCTTGGTCGAGGCGGGCGGGATCTTGCGGCCGGGGTTCACAAGCTGGTCGAAGCTCTCGCCCGGCACGATCCGCCCGTTCACCACCCGCACCGCGCCGATCTGGACGATGTCGTCCTTGTGCGGCACCAGCCCGGTGGTCTCGGTGTCGAACACCACGAAGGTCAGCGCCTGCAGCGGCCGGTCCTCGATGGCGTGTTCGGACGCCGTCTCGGCGAGGTCGAAATCGTAGACCAGGGGTCGCGCGGCCTCGGGCGCTATCGCCGCGTGGGCGTCGTCGATCAGCAGCATGTAGCCGGGCGCATGGGTGAGCGGTTTCATCCGCACGTCGAAGGTCAGCTTGCCCTCGGTCCCGCGCGCGGTGAGCGACACTTCGAAACCGCCCCGGCGCATCTCGGCATGCGCCTTGCGGACCTCGTCCTCGCGGAAATAGTCGAAGATCGAGGCGTTGAGACGGGGGACATGGATCTGCCCCAGCACCTCGGCCGCCTGGCCGTCGTAGAGCGTGATCTGGTGGGCTTCGTTGACCAGCACGATGGCCATGGGGATCTCGGACAGGATCGCCGTGAGCCGCTCCTTTTCGCCCGCGAGCCGGGCGGTCTCGGAGGCGACTGCCTCGGCGGCATCGAGCGTCGACTGGCTGAGCTTGCCCGCGACCGCCTGGGCCGCCGGGCCGAGATCGCCGAGGAAGCGCACCTGTTTCTGGTCCACCGCCATTTGCACGCCGGCGTGCGCCCGCGTGCGCAGGAGGGCGGCGAGCCGTTCGATGGGCTTGGCGACGTTTTCGTCGAACAGGAGCCAGACCCCGGTGGTCAGCGCGAGCAGGCCGAAGCCCGAGAGGATACCCGCAAGCACGAAGCCGCCCGCAGGGTCGCCGGACGCGCGGCGGTAGCCCACGAACAGCGCGGCGCCAACGATCACGAGCCCGCCGAACGCGAGGAAGACGAAGAACAGAAAGATCCGGATCCGGAGCGACAGAAACAGGCTGAGGCGGGAGATCATGTGCCGTCCCCGCAGAGCGTGGCGAGGATGCCGTCCGCTTCGGTGGCACCGACCCAGTCCGCCCCGGTCACGCTGCCGTCGTCCTCGAAGCCGATCCCGTCGGCGAGCGCCGCGCGCCGCCAGCCGGCGCAGTCGACCAGCACCGGCAGCTTGTGTACCGGGGCCCAGCGGCCGAACAGATAGACATCGGCGAGCTTCTGATCGGGCTGCGCCGGGTGGGTGCGGACCGTCACCGTGTCGACCGCGACGAAGCGCTCGACATAGGGCGCCACATAGGTCCAGGGCCGGTACCAGGCCCGGCTTTCGACCGTCTCGACGATCTCCAGCCCTTCGGGGAAGCCGGTCTGCGTGCGTGGGAACCAGCCATATTCGTTGTAGATCGTCATCGCGATCATCGCTGCCCCCGCCGCGACCGGCATGAGCCATTTCGGCAGCCGCCCGCGCAGGAGCTTGCCCAGCGCCAGCACCACGCCCGCCGCCGCGACCCCCGCCACCAACGTGGCGATCAATTCCCAGAACATCTTTCCTCCTCCCCCGGCGGCGCGGCAGGTCTCCCCCCCCGCATCGCCCCGGGACATCCGTTAGCTCAGCATACCCCGCCCGTGCCCGATTGCCGATTGCATCGTCTTGACCACGACGAAGGCGTCGCGCAGGTGGCTGCGCTCAAACTCCGACAGATCGGAGGGGGCGAGGAAATTGTCCGGCGCACCCCCCTCCTTGACCAGCTTGGCCTGGTGCGCGAGCCGGGTTTCGGCGATCAGGTCGTAGGCGTCGATCAGGTCCGCCGCGCCGGCGCGCGACAGCACCCCGGCCTGTTCCGCCGCTTCCAGCCGGGCGCGGGTGTTGACCGCGCCGAGCCGGCCCTGCAGCGCGTAGACCCGGCCCAGATCGACCACCGGCACCACCCCGTTGTGCTTCATGTCGAGCGCGTTCTTGTGCTCGCCCGAGCGGATCGTCGCAAGCCCGCGCAACAGCCCGAGGGGAGGGGTGTGCTTGAGCGAATTGGCGACCATATGGGCGACGAAGATCGAGTTTTTGCTCGCGGCCTCCAGCGTCTCGGTCTGCAGATCGGCAAACAGCGACATGTCGCCGCCGATCGGGCGCAGGTCGAACATCACCGAGGCGAGCATCTGCGCCTCCGGGTCGGGCTTGCGGATCCAGCCGTCGAAATACCCCTTCCAGACCGAGACCGGCTGGCACCAGCGCGGGTTGGTCGCCATCATCTCGCCGGGGCAATAGACGTAGCCGCAGGTGTCGAGCCCGTCGGAAACGAACCTGGCGAGCTGGGCGAAATACCCGGTGCGGTCGGCCTCGGTCACGCTGTCGTCGAGGAACAGGCAATTGTCCTGGTCACTCACACCGGTCTGCTCCTGGCGCCCCTGCG
>JAGRMP010000379.1:7342-8733 GCA_020441225.1 Maritimibacter sp.
CGAGCCAGAGATAGGGCACCGGCGCGGGGCCGAGCGCCTGTTCGGCGAGCGCCAGCAGCCGCCGCGTCGCGGTGTCGGCGATGTCGGTGATGAGGCGCGTGACAATCTCGTGCCGGTTGCCGCCGGCCACGAGCTGCACCAGCAGTTGCGGGATGCGCGCGGTCACGGCGGCGATCTCCTCGGCGGTGCCGGCGGCGGAAATCTCGGACACGAGCTCGGCGGAGCTCACCGCCTGGAACCGGGTGAGGTCGGATTGCGAGACGATGCCGACGAGCTTGCCGCCGTCGCAGATCGGGATATGGCCGATCCGGCGCTCCATCATAAGGTGCAGCACGTCGGAGCCGATGGCCGACGGGCTCAGCGTCAGCGGATCGGGGGTCATCACCGCGGCAATCGCCGTGTCGAACGGCCGCCCCTCGGCCAGCACCTTGCCCGACAGATCGCGGGTGGTGACGATGCCGACAAGCGCCTCTTCGGCATCTGTGACACAAAGCGACGACACTCTTGCGTCGCGCATCCGTCCCGCGGCGGTTTGCACGTCGGTTTCCGGTGTGCAGGTGATCGGGGTCACCGCCATCAGGGTTTCGACCCGGCTGGTGGCGAGGTCGTTGCCGCGCGGCCTCGGCCCGCGCGAGCGGTTGTAGAACCGCGCGACCGCCTCGTGTCCGGCCATCAGCGCGTGGAAATCATCCGAGGGCAGCATCAGGAGCACGGCGTCGGTCTCGGCCCGCGCCGCGGTCACCGCCAGCCCGTCGCGCAGGAGCCCGCGTTCGCCGAACTGGTTGCGCAGCCCCAGGTGGCTGACGACCACGTTGTTGTCGTCGGTGATCTCGACATTGCCCTCGTAGACGATGAACAGCCCCGGCAGCGTCTCGCCGAGCCCGTAGATCGCCGCCTGCGCCGCGACCGCCCGGACCTCGAAGCGCGGCACCAGCGCCGCCTGGTCGTCCTCGCCGAGCGCGTCGTAGGGATGCACCGATTTGAGGAACCGCAGGATCTGCTCAGGCGTGAGGGGCATGGCGTACCGCCTTGTCGAAGAGCCCGCGCGAGGGGCCATGGAGAAACCAAAAGTCCTGCCCGATCGGAAACCGGACAGGACCGAATGCGAAGGGGGCAGGTCGCGCCGCGACCCGCCCGCCCCTGTCAGCCGTCCGGTCAGTGATCCTGGGCGGCGCCGGCACCACGCGGGATGCGCACGCTTTGCACCAGATCCTTGATCTCGTTCGGCAGCGGCTTGGTGAAGCTCGACACCAGGTAGGCCACCCCGAAGTTGACCGCCGCCCCGACCGCGCCGAACGAGGTCGACTTGATCGTGCCGAGCAGCGGATCGGCATCGGTGAAGCTGTTGGTGTCGGGGATGAAGAACCAGCCCTTGTGCAGGAAGATGTAGA
>JAGRMP010000380.1:0-1151 GCA_020441225.1 Maritimibacter sp.
AGATGCACGATGCGGACCTCGACCCTTACGCCGACCTGTCCGCATACGGGCCCGATGTGGAAGGGGTCACCGAGTTCTTCCCTAACCGGGGGCCCAAGGTCTCCATCTCGGAACGCATCGCCGCCGACGAACGGCGCGAGAATCGCTTCCGCACCACGCTCACCCATGAGTTCGGGCACGTGAAGTTCCACGGGCCTCTCTGGGCGCAGAAGTTCGCCAACGGCGACCTGCTCGAGCGCGGCGTGAATGCGAACAAGGCGATCTCCAAGCGCGACAACATCCTGGATGCCCCGCAGTCCGACTGGATGGAATGGCAGGCCGGCTACATCAGTGGCGCGCTGTTGATGCCGGCCACGCCGGTCCGTCACCTCGTTTCCGACTACTGTGGCCCGCGCGAGCTGCATGGCGATATCCATGTTTCGACGGAGCATGCCGCGCAGCTGATCCAGATGGTCATGGAGCGGTTCGCGGTCTCCGAAGAGGCCGCCCGCATCAGGTTGTTGAAGCTGAACCTGATCACTTCGACGCACGGACAGGCCTCGCTCTTCGGCCGCTGATCGCGAATCCGCGGAAGTGCGTATTTTTTCGATTGACTCCCCTCTGGCACTAGATACGCTGATTAGCAGATCAGCCGATACATGGAATCACCAGAAAGGAGATCATGGTGACTGCACTGTCCGCCTTCCTTCGCAAGACGCCCGGCGAGGCGCTGCGCGAATACTTCGACCGGCCGGAAATCGGCCTGCCCACTGAGTTCGACTGGAGCGTGCCGGAGGCCGAACTGTCGAGGCCGCTTCTCGGCGCCATCGAGAAGATGTCCCGCGTTCAGCGTGACCGCATCTCGAACGACGCCGAGCGCGTCCATGCGCTGTCCGACGAGCCGGGGCAGGCCGCAGTCTACAGCGTGGCGGAGGATCCCGTCTTTCTCGACGGGCTCGCGAACCCGCATGCGCGCTCGCTCTGGATGTTCCTGAATGCGCAGGATCGGTTCCGCCATGCAGAGGAAGTTCGCTTCACCGAGGACCGCAGGCGCGGCCGGATGTGGGCGGGCTACATGACCGATGCCGGCTGTGTCATGCAGCGCGATGCGGTCACCCGTCACGCCTTCATCTCCGCGATCAAGGAATTCTCGGGCGCCGCCCATGCCCATG
>JAGRMP010000380.1:1213-1830 GCA_020441225.1 Maritimibacter sp.
TGCAGGTGACGATCTACCGCGAGGGTCGGCCCGACGACCTGCTGCGCTTCGACGACAGGGGGGCTCTCGTGCGGCAGGCCTATCGTCCCGTGTTCGAGGCCGCAGTCACCTATGAGCCCGCAACCGGCGGCATCGAGGTCATCGCCAACGACAAGGCAACGCGGAGCGAGATCGTGAGGGCCACCGTCACGCACCTCCTCGGCATCGAGTTCCAGGAGAACCGTCTGCCGCTTCGGTGCTACGACCTCTCCGTGCTGCTGACGCCGTACGACTTCCCGGTCGACCCGGAGGACGGGATCGAAGGTGTCGAGGTGCGCGAGCTGCGCCTCATGCCGATCGACGACAGCAGCCGAAGGGTCACACTGGAGAACATGGCCCGCGCGGACGGTACCATCTGGTCTATGGCGGACGAGATGTTCCAAGAGCGCACGCCCTTGCGCGACGGTTTCGTCATCACGCGGGCCAAACTGGCGGTGAAGCTTGCCAAGCGCGCAGGGGGCGACCGCCGGCGCACACTCACGCTGTCGATCACTTGGCCCCACGGCTGCGACCTGAAGGATCGCACCGCGACCGAGCAGATGATCGGCGAGAAGTACCTGCGGCGCTGGGGGATCCTG
>JAGRMP010000381.1 GCA_020441225.1 Maritimibacter sp.
TCGCCAACGGCTACTGGGGGCACCCCGGGTACAAACTGCCGCCCGAGGCCAACCTGATGGCGGTCGCCCATTACCTCGACGCGCTCGAATGGCAGCGCGACGTGGTCAAGCTGCACGCGATCTTCGGCGGCAAGAACCCGCACCCCAACTTCCTGGTCGGCGGCGTGCCCTGCCCGATCGATCCCAACTCGGACGGGGCGCTGACGATGGAAGACCTCGCCGAGGTCTCGTCGGTCATCGACAAGATGGAAGCCTTCGTGAACCAGGCCTACCTGCCCGACACGCTGGCGATTGCGTCTTTCTACAAGGACTGGGGCGCAATGGGCGAAGGCGTGGGCAATTTCATGACCTACGGCGATTTCCCGACCAGCGGCGATAGCTGGGATCCGTCGAGCTTCCTGGTGCCGCGGGGCGTGATCCTCGACCGTGACCTTTCGACCATCCACGAGGTCGATCTCTATGCCGACGATCAGATCCAGGAAAACGTCGACCACGCCTGGTACGAATACGAAGCCGGGCCGGGCACCGGGCTGCACCCCTTCGCGGGCGAAACCACCTTCGCCTATGACGGGCCGAAGCCGCCCTATGACCAGCTCGACGTGGACAAGGGCTATTCCTGGCTGAAATCGCCGCGCTGGAGAGGCAAGGCGATGGAAGTGGGGCCGCTCGCGCGGATGCTGATGCTCTACGGCACCGGCAATGCCCACGCCAAGGAACTGGTGGACTCGACCCTGTCCACGCTCGATGTGCCGGTCGATGCGCTGTTCTCGACGCTCGGGCGGACCGCGGCACGGACGCTGGAGACCAAGGTCTTTCTCGACTGGATGCGCGGCTGGTACAACGAGCTCATCGCCAACATCAAGGCGGGCGATCTCAAGACCCACAACAACGAGATGTGGGACCCGAAGACCTGGCCCGCCAAGGCCCAGGGTGCCGGGTATATGGAGGCGCCGCGCGGCGCGCTCGGCCACTGGATCGTGATCGAGGACCGCAAGATCGCCAATTACCAGGCGGTGGTGCCGACGACCTGGAACGCCGGTCCGCGCGATGCGTCCGGGGCCGCCGGGCCCTATGAGGCGGCGTTGAAGGGGCATGCGCTGGCGGTGCCCGAACAGCCGCTCGAGATCCTGCGCACGATCCACAGCTTCGACCCCTGCATCGCCTGCGCGGTGCACATGGTCGGCGAGGACGGCGAAGAGACGATGCAGATCAAGGTGAGCTGAACGCCGCCGACGGGGAGGAGAGCGGGCCGCGCCGAGGAGGGCGCGGCCCGTTTCGTTGCGGCTGGAGACAGGTGTTGCGATGCCGATGGCGGGTGCCCGGCAAGCGCGCGGGGAGAGCGGAGTTGCGGCCTCGAAGGAATCCAGAAATCCGGATATCCGGATTTCTGGATTTCGGATTGTGAGCACTATTTCAAAGGCTTGCCGGGTATCCGGACCAAGCGGCGTCTTGACGTTAACCGAGCGTTAACCAATCCTGCACCGTCCCGCGCGATCTTCCGGACAGGCTCACACCACAGCGACCTGCTGCGCCCCGAGCCGGGCCCGGTAGTCGAACGCCCGCCAGTCGGCCCGCGCCCGCCACTGCGCTTCGGGCTGGCGCGCGGCGAGCCCCGGGTCGATCTCGACTTCGTCGAAACCGCTGCGCCGCGCCATCCCGTATTGATCGGCGATCACATGGCCCGCCGCACGCAGCCGACCCTGATATCCAAGCAGCCGCAGGTGCCGCGCGAGGGTAAACCCCCGCCCGTCGGCGAAACTCGCAAACGGGATGCGGATAAGGGCGATCCGGTCGAATTCCGGCACAAGCCCCGCGAGCGCCTCCGGCAACAGATCCGCCTCAAGCGCCAGCGCGATGCCCTCCCGCGCCGGATCGCCGAGCGCCTCCACGGTATCGAACCCCGCCGCCCAGTCGTCGGGCGCAAAGCCCGCGTCGGTCACGAGCACGTTCATGCCACCGCCCCGCGCACCACCTGGCCGCCTTCGAAATGGATACCGCATTCCACCTTGTCCTGTCCCGGCCAACGCCCGGCCCGGGCGTCTTCGCCGAACCGGGTGGGCACGGTGCAGGGCTCGCAGCCGATCGAGGCATAGCCCTTCGCCTGCAGGGGGTGCAGCGGCAGCGCGTTCTCGGTCACATAGGTCCGCAGCGCTTCGCGGCTCCAATGCGCCAGCGGGTTGACCTTCACCCGGCCGCCCTGGAGCTCGAAATGTTCGAGCGCCACCCGGCGTCCGCCCTGGAACCGCTTGCGGCCCGTGATCCAGCCGCCGAAGCCCGCGAGCGCGGTTTCCAGCGGCTCGACCTTGCGCAGCGTGCAGCAGGCGTCCTGGTCGGCCTGGTGCAGGATCCCGTCGGTGTCGCGCACGAGGAGCTGGGCCGGGTCCGGCCGGACAACGCGCAGATCGGTCAGCCCGAGATCGGCCGCCACCTCGCGCTGGTAGCGCAGGGTCTCGGCAAACATCTGGCCGGTGTCCAGAAACAGGACCGGCAGGGTGCGGTCGAGCTGGGCCACCATGTGGATCAGCACGATGGAATCGGCGCCAAAGCTCGAGGCGAGCGCAACCGGCCCGAACTGCGCATCGTCCAGCGCCCGGGCGAGCACGGCGCAGGCCGGCTTGTCGCGATATTCCGCGTTGAGCCTGTCGATATGGGCCGACAGATCCCCCGTCTCGATGTCACGCGGCATGGGACTTCACCTCCGGGTAAAGGGCTGTC
>JAGRMP010000382.1 GCA_020441225.1 Maritimibacter sp.
CGCAGGGTGGGGGCGAGGAAGGCCGGGGCCTCCTCGGGGGGGACGCCGCGCCGGGCGAGCACCGCGGCTACGGGGCCGGGCAGGCCGGTCGCCTGTTCGAGCGCTTCCGCTGCCCGGGCAAGCTCGACCGAGGGGCCGATCCAGCGGCGCCCGGAGAGGCTTTCTTCGACGTCGAGGAAGGCAGACATGAAGAAGGTGTACGGGCTCGCAGGAAGGAGGTCCAGTGGCCGCCCGAGAGGCGTCCCCGCGCAGGAGGCCGCGCCTGGGGTGCGGGCGCGCGCGGCCCGGTCCGCGGCCGCTGCCGCCCTAGGAGGGTTTCATCATGAAGGCGTAGCCGAGCGGCCCTTTGACCGAGGGTTTGCGCTCGGCAGGGCGCAACCAGCCGCTGGGGAATATATCGCGCCGGGTGGCGACGATCGTGCGGAGCTGGTCGGTGATGGACGGATCCTCGACGCTTGCAGCGAGGAAACCGACAATGGACAGCGCTTTCGACCCTTCGGCCGAGACCGGATTTCTGAGCCGCTGCAGGAAGGGTTTCGAGCCGCGCGGGTGCAGGTTGCCGGCGTAATCGTTATTCGCCAGGACGTGGTCCCGAATAGTTTTTGTCATCGCGTCGATGAGGGTCCGGTCAACCGGAAACCCCTGTTGGTTCGCCGCGTATACAAACGGAACCGTGAACGAGGCTTTCCAAATAAACTCGGACTTCTGCCGCCGGTTGTTGGCGGATCCCGATTGCGCGAAATAGGGGTGGTAATCCCAGGCGGCGAACCCCTTGTTGTCGATCCGGGCGCTTTTCTCGAAGGTTCGCAGCAGCGAGGCGATCCGGTCCGCGTAGACCTGGTCTTTGGTGATCGCGTACATGTTCAGGAGCGCTTCGCCCTGAAGATGCAGGTGGTTCGTCGCCTCGTATTGAAACTTGGTCGGCCGCCAGTACCAGATTTCCTCGGTCCCGGGGATGTGCCTGATATCCATGTCGAATTCGCGGTAGCCCTGGTTGAAGTCCGCGACGATCCGGTCCGCGAAATCCTTGTAGGCGCTGAGCTCCGGGCGCTCATGGATGAGCCGGGCAATGCCGGTCGCGGGCTCCATCAGCACCGAGTAATGGGTGACATGGCTGCACCAGATCCCGTAGCCCGCATTGGTGGTCACCGACTCGCCGTCGACGCCCCAGGAAGTCATGATCCGGTCGTGGTAATGGTCGTAGAGCCCGAGCGCGTCGTCGCGGAATGCCAGCATCTCGTTGAAGAACTTTATATACAACTCGATGAACCGGGTCTGCCCGGTGCGCTCATAGGCCATCTGCGCGGCGCGGCCATTGAAGCCGGCGCCCCAGGAGAGCTGCCCGGTCCGCTTCGTGCCCTGGTTCGCGGTGGTCTCGACCAGACTTTTGAACTTTCCGTCGAGAAAATCGTAAAGCACATCCGGGTCGAAGACCGTGCCGAGGAGGATCTGCATCAACTCCTCGTTGGTCTTGCCGTTATAATCCGGAATAAACCGGTCGAGTTCCGGTATACGGCGCGGATTGGCCCCTTTGGCGATGGATTGACGCACCTTTTCATACGACTGGTATGCGTTCGTCATGGTGCGGTCCTCTTTCCAATTCTGTTGTTGCGAAACACTTGGCCGGGCGACCGTCGGAACCGATAGGCGAATTCGGGGGCTGGGACAAGTGGTTGCGGCCTGCCCGGGGCGTGCCGGCGCGCGGGCGCCTGTGCGGGTCGATATGCCGTCGTTGCCGCCGGGAGACGGGCGGATTGCCGGACGTCCCCGGACGTCTCCGAACGGCCCGGAGCGGGGGGCATCGGAGCCCGCCGAGGCGGGCGGATCCGGCTCGGGCCGAGGCCAGCGCGGCTTGCGGGTGACAGTGTGAAGTGGTCAATCACTCGCCGCTTGACCCCTCGGAAACATGCATTCATTGTTAGAGATAACAAGATAATTGAGAGTAACGGGACAGGATTGTGTAGGGATCTGAGCGCGTGGGCATCGTTCTTGGCGCCGCGTCCGAAACAGGCCTTTCCAGCGTTCAGATTGGTCCGGAAACACTGCCATTTGGGAGGAAACAGTGAACACATCGACAAGGATTCGCCGCGGGGCGGGCTGCGCGGCGCTTGCGGCTGCGGTCAGTCTGATGGCGCCTGCGGCGCAGGCGACCGAGGGATATTTTGCGCTCGGCCACAGCCCGGCGCAGCGCGCCCAGTCCGGCGCGGGGGTTGCGAACGGGTCGGAACCGATGTCGGCGACGATCAACCCCGCCGGGGTTGCCGAGCTTGGGCATCAGATGCAACTCGGCGCCGAGTTCTTCATGCCCGACCGCGGCTATGAAGGCACCGCGACCGGCTTTGTGCCGTCGGGCGTGGTCACCAGCGCCAAACCGCTGTTTCTGGTGCCGAGCTTCGCCTACAACCTGCCGCTCCAGAATGGCGCCGTGTTCAACCTGGCCGTCTATGGCAACGGCGGCATGAACTCGACCTATCGCGATCCGCTTGGCGGCTGCGGATCGGTGTTCTGCGGCGGGCCCGCGGGGGTCGATCTGATCCAGCTCTTCGCCTCGGCGACCTATGCGCAGAAATTCGGAAATGTCTCGGTGGGGATCGCGCCGACCTTTGCCTTCCAGGGCTTCAAGGCCGATGGGCTCGGCGCCTTTGCCGGGATCTCGACCGACCCGACCGCGCTCACCGGCAACGGCTACGACTACTCGGTCGGGGCGGGTCTGCGCGGCGGGATCCAGGTCGATGTCACCGACAGTATCCGGGTCGGCGTTGCGGGCCAGTCGAAGATGTACATGACCGAGTTCGACAGCTATTCGGGGCTGTTCGAGAACGGCGGCGATTTCGATATTCCGGCAAGCGTCTCCGCGGGGATCGCGGTCGACCTGACCCCGTCGCTCACGGTGATGGCGGATTGGCGGCGGATCTTCTACTCGGATGTCGGCGCCATCGGCAATGCCACCACCGCCGGGGCGCTCGGCGCGCCGGGCGGGGCCGGGTTCGGCTGGGACGACGTCGACGCGGTCAAGTTCGCGGTCGAATGGCGGCAGAGCGATGTCATGACCTGGCGCGCGGGCTATGCGCAGAACTCGAACCCGATCGGCCCGGAAGACGTGACCTTCAACATCCTCGCACCCGCGGTGGTGGAGAAGCACATCTCGTTCGGCGGCTCCCGGAGGATCAACGACACCGACGCGTTCGATTTCTCGATCACCTACTCGCCGGAGGTCTCGGTCTCGGGTCCGGAAATGACCCCGCTCGGGCCCACCGGCGGCACCGTGGCCCCCTACATGAGCCAGATCAGCGCCTCGATCGGCTTCACCAAGACCTTCTGAGGTCCGGCGCAGGCTGGATGAAAAAACGCCCGGATCGGAGGACCGATCCGGGCGGTTTCTTTGTCTGTCGGAAGGGTGTGCGAGGTTTGTGCGAGCTCGCACGGGGGGCCAAGGCTTTGGCTTTATTGATGATAGCGCTAACTGGGTTTCGCGCGGGCGAGGCTGGGCGAGGGGCGGTTTTTTGGGCTCGACACGGACGTCCCGGGGCCGGACACACGCCGGAAGGCCGTGGGGGGGGCAACGGCAAGTGATGCGTGTGCCCGACCGCGGGACGGTGCCTGAGACAACGGAACGACTCCGCCCGCCTTACGGGGAGCGCTTGCGTTGTTCCTGACACCTCCCCGCGGCGGGGTCAGAACACGAAATCGCCCTTGTCGAGAGAATTCAGGCTCACATTCTCGAGCACCAAGACATCGCCGCGATTCCCGTCGATGAGGACATCGTTGCCGTCGATGACCAGATGATTGTTCTTCAGGTCGGACCACCCGTGCACGGACTTGAGCCCGCTGAGGTCGATCCGGTCATGGATGAGCCCTTTTGCGTCGAAATCCTTGATCGTGTCTCGGTCCCAATTGGTCTTGAACACGAAAAGGTCGGCATGTTTTCCGCCCGTGAGTTTATCGTTGCCCTCCTGCCCGTAAAGGAAATCCCGGCCATTCCCGCCGACGAGAATGTCTCTCTGTGTGCCGCCGTCGAGGTAATCCCGGCCTTCGTTCCCATACAAGATGTCACCACCGCGCCCGCCCAGAATGACGTCATTCTTGCGGCTTCCGTCCAGGGTCGTGCCCCCTACCCCCACTTCGATGGACATTTTCCTGTCGATCGTCTCGGCGTCCATATAGAATCGGTCGTAGTCGATGCCGTACAGTGCCCTGCCGCTAACGGCTTTTTCGTCGATCCCTTGTGACCGCATGAATTCGACGAAGGCGACGTAGTATTCCGGCCTGTGCAGGAATGTGGCCTCCACGTCGTCGTCTTTGTCGAGGTGCCCATCGTCAAACAGATTGTGGAAGATCTTGTTCTTATCGCCGTCGTTGTCGCCGGTCCAACTCGCGATTCCGAGGATGGGGTCATCTTGGATCCAGAGATTGGTGATCCGATCATCCCCTAGTACGCCGATCTCATAGCCGGGACTGGCGAAAGGGTTCGCGTGGAACTCGATCCGCCGCGTGTCGCGCATTTCTTCCATGAAAGCCTCGACCATCGCGCCCCCGAGGCTGTGGCCCGAGACATAGACATCCGTGATCTCACCGTGGTTTCCTAGATATTCAACGAGCGCCGTCATGAGCGGGTCGAACAGGTCCCAATGCTGACCCTTTGGAATCCAATGGCGGCCGTCGGGTGTGTCCGGGATGCCTTCACCGGGACTGGTGTTGTCATTGGTGCCGCGGAAGGAGAGGAACAGGGCGTCATCGGTTCGCGCGACAAGGGCCGCGGCGTTGAGGTTGGTGTAGATCCCGTCATCCAGGCCGGCGCGCGGGAATTGCGCAGTTGGGGCCTCTGTGCCGACCGAGGCGTCGAGCTCTGCGCTTGACAGGAAATGCAGGTCTTCCCGGAGCTCCTCGAACATGGCGTCACGCGCGCCCTCGCGGTGATTGTACCCCCAGAGTTCGCGCTCGGGGGTGAGTCCGTCGGGGGTCCGGTCAAGGCGATAGGCGGCCATCGAAAGCTTTGCCGCGAGACCGAGCACGCCATGTTTGTCGAGGACGTCTTGGGTCGAATTCAGGGCGATCTCACCCATTGTCCCTTCGGGGAACATCTCTCGCGGCGGGTTGGAGCCGTTGACTATGCCATAGGTCTGGCCTGGCAAGACGGTGACGTCGGCCCCTTCCAAATGCACGAAGGTTGATGCGATCCATTCACCACCGACCTTCAGGACACCGATATCCCAAGAGCCGTCGGTGCTTAGGTCGCGCACACCGCCAATTACGAAGCTTTGCCCGACCCACGCGTGGGTGGTTTGCCCATTTACCGACACCACGGTCGGGAGCTCTCCCGTTTCGTTGTAGGGGGCGTCGTCGCCGATACCGAGAGTATCATCATCGTAGACCGAGACGGTCATGGTCTCGCCGGTCCAAACAAAGGTCGAGTTTAGTGAGTAATAGTTGGTGCCAGAAACCGGCGCACTGCCCAAAATGGGCATTTCGAATGTATAGATTGGCATGCCACCCCCCCAAGGTCTGCATTATATTATGCAACCCTAGGTGACGGTGTGCCCGCAAGCAAGGAAATTGGATCAGGCGAGCCGTCGCGGCGAAAGAAGCCTCCGGCGCAGTGCGACTTCAACGCACGGTTATTTCCGGCCTCCACCCACCCTACGGCACTTCCGCCAACAGATCCTCCACCGAGACCACTTCCGCAAATTCGCCGTGCAGATGGTCCAGCGCCGCCTGGTGGATGAACTTGGGGTCGGCCTTGCCGCCGTCGCGCCAGGAGGTGTCGGAATTCTGCGCCACCGCGGCGCAGGCGTCGTGCGCCAACTCCACGCTGAAGCCGAGGTTGGCGGCCATGCGGGTGGTGGTTGAGACGCAATGCGGCGTGGTGAGGCCGCAGATGACGAGGCGGTCGATGCCGGCGGCGCGCAAATCGGCTTCGAGATTGGTGCCGATGAAGGCGGAGTTGACGCTTTTCTCATAGACCGGTTCGCCGGGGAGCGGCGTCACCGCCTCGTGGAAGTCGATCCGGCCGTTTTCCGGGTGCAGCGGCGAAGCGGGGTTGGTCGACAGGTG
>JAGRMP010000383.1 GCA_020441225.1 Maritimibacter sp.
TCTCGACCATTTCCCGCGTCGAATATCGCGCAAGCTCGATCTCGCCCGTTCCCTGGTCGATGCGTTCCGGCTGAAGCTCGACCAACGCCGGCGATGCCATGACCTTCGCGAACGCGCTCTGGAACTCCTGCGGGTCGTCGTTGATGTAGCGATGCAGCGCCCGCGCAACATCGTGACGGTCGAACACGCTCTTTTCGTTCGTGATGAGGGAAAGCACCTGCTCGGGCTTCTCCCGGATCAGCTCGGCGTTGCGCCGGGCCGCGTCCTCGTCCAGCCGCGCCCGCGACACGTCGAGGCCGCGCCGCTCCATCTGCGTGGCATGGACACCCATATGCTCGGTCGGCGTGATCTCAAGCCCGCGCTCAAGGTGCGAACGATGGTCGATCCGAATATCCAGCCCGGCCCGCGCCAGGTGCTCGTTCGCGATCACCTCCCACGACTGGCGAATGTCGCGGAGCTGCATGTCGGTGGTCGGAAGGTCGTTCGACAGCAGCCATTTGTTCTCCCGCTCGATATAGGTCTTCTCGCCTAGCCCGTCCTCGCCAACCCGCCGCGTCGTCATCATCACATGGGCATGGTGGTTGCGAACGTCGCTCTCGCCATGCGGCGCATGGATGGCGAAGTCCACGGCCGCGCCGTAGCGGTTGGCGAGGTCCTGGGCGAAGTCCCGCGCTGCCTCTAGCCGCTGCTCGGCCGACAGCTCGTGCGGCAAGCCAATCTCGAACTCCCGCGCAACCCGCGCGTCCTTGCGTTTCTCGGCTGCCTCGGCGGCGTTCCACAACTCCGACCGATCACGCGCCCAATCGGCGTTGCTGCCTTCCGGCAACACGATCTCGGAATGCTCGACGCCCTGCTTGCGGGTGTAGTCGTGCGTGATGCCGTCGCGCTTGTTGGTCAGCTTTTCCGCGCAGCGATAGGCCGCCGATCCGACCGCGCTTCGGCCGGTCGCCCGAGAAATCGGCTTCATGCTGCAATGATAGATCGCCAAGCGCCGATTTCCTTCCTCTCCCGGTTTGATCCGCCTTCGCTTCTGCGCCAGTGCCGCACTGAGTTGCGCAGCAACTCGTAAGTGCGCCCTTCGTAATTCGCTCGCTCCGCTCTCTCATGCCTCCGGTGGGGCGCTGTGGCAACGTCAATGCGATGCGAATAAGGCCGCGATTGTGACTCCGCACGCTCCACTTTTCAAGGCCGGAACCATCCGTGATCCCCTACCCTGCCGAAAACCTGCTACGCTCGCCCGCGACCGGAAGCAGGGAGGCGACACGATGGCGCGCAAGACGATCGAACAAAGGCTGGCCGAGTTGGATGTGCAGCGCGCCACCCTCAAGGCCAGGCTCAACAAGCAGGAGCGCGCCAGGGACACGCGCCGCAAGGTGCTGCTCGGCGCGCTCGTCCTCCATCGCCTCGAACACGGCCGGGATGAGCTGTCGCGCGCCCTGCCCGACTGGCTGCGCCGCGAGCTGCCCGGCTTCCTCACCCGCGACGGCGACAAGGAACTCTTTGACGATCTGCTCAAGCCGGCCGCCGGCGGCGGGACCGGAGCGCCTGACCCATGAGCGATGTCACGTCCGCCTGGCTGGCCGCCCTCAAGAGGATTTTCCAGTCTGCCGGCCAACTCGGCCGCGACCAGCCGAAGGGAGGCAACCCCATGAATGATTTCCGGCTGGCCTGGGCCGCCTTCAAGAACATGCTGCGGGCGGCCGCGCGTGATCCCCTATGGGCCTTCGTCGCGATCGTCACCGCCCCGTTCCGCGCCGCCGGCTACATCGCCAGGGCCGGGGTGCTGTTCCTCTTGGTCCTGTTCATCGTCGGCGGCGGCCTCATGGCCCTCATGCAATGGGCCGGCATCCAGCGCGGCGATGCGCTCTGGTATGTCGGCAACCTCGCCTTCACCGCCTTCCTCGTCCTGCTCGTCTTCCGCCTCCTGTCCAGGCCGATGATACAGCACTTCGGGGACATGGACGCCGACACCCACGGCTCGGCCCGCTTCGCAACCGATCGCGAAACCGCTCCCCTCACCCGCTCGCAAGCCGGCCTCCTGATCGGCCGCGATCCGAAGACAAAGCGCCTCCTGCGCTATGACGGGCCGGCGCACCTGCTCACGATGGCACCGACCAGGACCGGCAAAGGGGTGGGAACCATCATCCCGAATCTGCTCACCGCCGACCGCTCCGTGATCTGCATCGACCCCAAGGGCGAGAATGCCAGGATCGCCGGCCGCGCCCGCCAGAAGTTCGGGCCGGTCCACGTCCTCGACCCCTTCGGCGTCACCGGGCAAAGCTCGGCCGCCTTCAATCCCCTCGATGCCCTCGACCCTGACGGCCTCGACGTGGCCGAGGACGCAAGCACCCTGGCCGACGCCCTGGTCTATGACGAACCAGGCACGGCCGGCGAGGCGCATTGGAACGAGGAAGCCAAGGCGCTGATCGCCGGAATCATCCTCCATGTCGTCGCGAACGAGCCGCGCGATCGGCGCACCCTCGCCACCCTGCGCGACAACCTCACGCTCGCCCCTGACGCCTTCACGGCGCTGCTCAAGGCCATGCAGGCGTCCACGGCCGCCGGCGGCCTGGTCGCGCGCGCCGCCAATCGTCACCTGGGCAAGTCCGATCGCGAGGCGGCCGGCGTGCTGTCGGCCGCGCAGCGCCATACCCATTTCCTCGACTCGCCGCGCATGGTCGCGGTCCTCGGCCGATCCGATTTCCGCTTTGCCGATCTCAAGGCCAGGACCGCCACCGTGTTCCTCGTCCTGCCGCCCGATCGCCTCGCCACCTATTCCAGATGGCTGCGCCTGCTCGTCACCCAAAGCCTCACCGACATGGCGAGGGCGGGCAGCTCGTCCCCTGCCCCACTGGCTGCGCCAGTCCTCTACCTGCTGGATGAGTTCGCCGCCCTCGGCCACCTCGCCCCCGTCGAGCGCGCTATGGGCCTCATGGCCGGCTACGGCGTCCAGCTCTGGCCCATCCTGCAGGACGTTCACCAGCTCCGCGCCACATACGGCGCGCGCGCCGGCATGTTCCTGTCGAACGCCGGCGTCCTACAGGTGTTCGGCGTCAACGATCACGAAAGCGCCCGCCTCGTCTCCGATCTGCTCGGACAGGAAACCGCCGTGTTCAAGACGATGGGCCAGGCGCTCGATTCCGATAAGTCCGGCATATCCTACGGCGAACACCATTCCGGCCGCCCGCTGCTCACCCCTGATGAGGTCCGCACCCTGCCGCAACACGTCGAAATCCTGTTTCTGGCCGGGCAACGCCCGATCCTCGCCGGCAAGCTCGCCTACTATGCCGATCCCGAGTTTCGGGGCCTGTTCGATCCGATAGAACGATAACCGAAACCATAGTGCTCGG
>JAGRMP010000384.1 GCA_020441225.1 Maritimibacter sp.
ATCGAGGGGGTCTGGGCGATCTTCGGCCATGGCAACGTGGCGGGGCTTGGCGAGGCCTTGTGGCACGCCCGTGACACGTTCCCGACCTGGCGCGGGCAGAACGAGCAGACCATGGCCCATGCCGCCATCGCCTATGCAAAAACCAAGCGGCGCCGGCGCGCGCAGGCGGTGACGACCTCTATCGGGCCGGGCGCGACCAATCTGGTGACGGCGGCGGCGCTTGCGCATGTGAACCGCCTGCCGGTGCTCCTGATCCCCTCCGACATCTTCGCCGGGCGCGGGCCCGACCCGGTATTGCAGCAGATCGAGGATTTCGACGACGGCACGGTCTCGGCCAACGATGCGCTCAGGCCGGTGAGCCGGTATTTCGACCGGATCATGCGGCCCGAACAGATCATGACGGCGTTGCCCCGGGCGCTCGCGATGATGACGGATCCCGCCAATTGCGGCCCGGCGACGCTCGCCTTTCCGCAAGATGTGCAGGCCGAGGCCTTCGACTACCCGGTCGCCTTTTTCGAGCCCAAGGTCTGGCGCATCCGCCGGCCCGAGCCCGATCCGGTCGAGGTCGCGGCGGTCGCCCGGATGCTCAAAGCGGCGGAAAAGCCGCTGATCGTCGCGGGCGGCGGGGTGATCTATTCCGAAGCCGAGGTGGATCTCCTTGATTTCGCAAAGAAACACAATGTGCCCGTGGTGGAAACGCAAGCCGGCAAGGGCGCGCTCGCCTGGGAAGAGCCGCTCAACTTCGGCGCGCCCGGCGTGACCGGGACCGGGGTGGGCAATGACCTGGCCGCCGAGGCCGATCTGGTGATCGGTGTCGGCACGCGGTTCCAGGACTTCACCACCGGCTCCTGGACGGTGTTCAGCAATCCCGCCCGCAAGCTCGTGTCGATCAACCTCGCGGGCCACGACGCGACCAAACATGGCGCCGTGCCGCTGGTGGCGGATGCCCGCGCCGCGATCCGCGCCATCGATGCGGCGCTGGGTGACAAGGTCTACGCCGACCAGGACAAGGGCCGCCGCGCCGCCTGGTTCGACGCCACCGAGGCGCTCTGTACCGCGCCCAACCATGACGAGCTGCCGACCGACGCCCAGGTGATCGGCGCGGTGCAGCGGCAGGCGCAGCCCAACACGGTGGCGATGTGCGCCGCCGGGTCGATGCCGGGCTATCTGCAGGTGCTCTGGCGCGCCCAGGCGGGCGGGTATCACATGGAATACGGCTATTCCTGCATGGGTTACGAGGTGGCCGGCGCGATGGGGATCAAGCTCGCGGCGCCGGACAAGGAGGTGGTCTGCTTCATCGGCGACGGCAGCTACATGATGGCGAATTCCGAACTGGCGACGGCGGTGATGCGGCGGGTGCCCTTCACCGTGGTTCTGACCGACAACCGCGGCTACGGCTGCATCAACCGGCTGCAGATGTCGACCGGCGGGGCCGAGTTCAACAACCTCTACGCCCACGCCAATGTCGAGGCGCAGCCCGAGATCGACTTCGTGGCCCATGCCGCCTCGATGGGGGCGCATGCCGAGAAAGCGGGGAATATCGCCGAGCTGGAGGCCAAGATCGTGGCGGCGCGGGGCCGGGACATCCCGACCGTGATCGTCATCGATACCACGCCCTATCCGGACCGCGAGGAGGGCGGGCATTGGTGGGATGTCGCCGTGCCCGAGGTCAGCGACCGCGACGAGGTGCGCCAGGCCTACAAGACCTACGCCGAAATGACCGCGAAACAGGCCATCAACTGAAGACCCACGCCCGGTCACGGGCAATCACAGGACGACCAAGATGATCCTTTACGGCACCAACCCCATCGCCTGGGCGAATGACGACGACCAGTCCATCGGCGCCGACATCGCCACGACCCGCATTCTCGACGAGGCGGGGCGGCAGATCGGCTTCGACGGGATCGAGAACGGCCACCGCTGGCCGCAAGACCCGGTCGAGCTACGCGACACGCTGGGCGCCTATGGGCTCAGGTGGATTTCGGGCTGGTATTCCACCGAGCTCCTGACCCGGTCGGTCGAGGACGAGATCGACGCCTTCGCGCCGCATCTCGCCAAGCTGAAGGAAAACGGCTGCCGGGTCTGCGTGACCTGCGAAACTTCGAACACGGTGCACGGCTCGCCGACCACGCCGGTGAATGCCAAGCCGGTGCTGACGGCGGCGGAGATGGCGGATTTCGGCGCGAAGATGGAAGAGTTCGCCCAGTACATGAAGGGCGAGGGGATCGAACTCACCTATCATCATCACATGGGAACGGTGGTCGAAAGCCCTGACGAGATCGACGCTTTCCTCGCGGCGACCGGTCCGGCGACCCGGCTGTTGTTCGATGCCGGCCATTGCGCTTTCGGTGGCGGCGACCCCGTGGCGGTGCTCACAAAACACGCTGCGCGGGTCGGGCATTTCCATGCGAAGAACGTTCGCGCCGGCGTGGCCAAGCGGGTGCGCGACGAGAATCTGAGCTTCCTGCAGGGTGTGCTCGCCGGGGCCTTCACGGTGCCGGGCGACCAGGAGGGCTCGGTCGATTTCGCGCCGCTGTTGCAGGTGCTCGCAGACGCAGGTTACGGCACCGAGGGCGACCGCTGGCTGGTGATCGAAGCGGAGCAGGACCCCAGCGTGCGCAACCCGCTTCTCTACCAGACCCTCGGGCTCGCCACGCTCAAGCGCTTGGCGAAAGAGGTGGGCCTCGACAGGGGCTGAGGCCGAAGCCGAAACGGGAGGCGCGCAGATGAGTTACTACACCGAAGCCGATTGCCGGATCGAAGACTTCGCCGCGCTCTGCGCCCGCCAGGTCGACCCCGCCCATATCCCGCACGCCGCGGCGGTCGAGAGCAATGTGGTCGTCTACGACATGAGCGCGCAGGGCGCGGCGCTGTCCGATCCGGCGCAACGGCGCACGCTCCTGGCCGAGTGGGCCGATGTGCTGGGCGAGGGGCCGGGGGCACTGGTGCTGAAGGGGGCGGTCGCGCCCGCCGCGGTCGATGCCGCCACCGCGGTCTTCGACCGGATCCTCGCCGAGGAGGGCGGCGGCAGCGGCGACCATTTCGCCAAGGCGGGCGCCAACGCGCGGATCTGGAACAGCCTGCAGAAGCTCTGCCTCGCCGACCCGGCGGTCTTCGCCCGCTACCACGCGGCGCCAGCGCTCGATGCGGTGGCCGAGGCCTGGCTGGGGCCCGGCTACCAGATGACCGCGCAGGTCAACCTGGTGCGGCCCGGCGGCGCGGCGCAGGAGGGGCACCGCGACTATCACCTCGGCTTCATGTCGAACGACCAGGCGGCGCGGTATCCCGCCCATGTCCACCACCTGTCGCCGGTGCTGACCCTGCAGGGCGCGGTGGCGCATGTCGACATGCCCGTCGAGAGCGGGCCGACCAAGCTTCTGCCGTTCAGCCAGCTCCACGGGCCCGGCTATCTCGCCTACCGGCTGCCCGCGTTCCGCGCCTATTTCGAAGCCCATTACGTGCAGCTCCCGCTCGAAAAGGGCGACGCCCTGTTCTTCAACCCGGCGCTGTTTCATGCCGGCGGCCAGAACCGGACGGCGGAAGTCCAACGCATGGCGAACCTCCTCCAGATCTCCTCGCCGATGGGGCGGGCGATGGAGACTGCGGACCGTGACGCGATGGCGCGCGCGCTCTACCCGGTGCTCGCTGGGGCGGGGCTCGACCAGGCGGGGCGGGCGGCGGTGATCGCGGCGAGCGCCGAGGGCTATGCCTTCCCGACCAATCTCGACAGCGACCCGCCGGTGGGCGGGCTCGCACCCGAAACCATGGCCGCGATGATGGCGCGGATGCTCGACGTGGGCGCGACGGCCGGGGAATTCGGCGCCGCCCTCGACGCCTGGGCCGCCCGCCGCGCGCCCTGACAGGAAAGGAAAACCCATGCCCGATCTTCTGAGGAAACCCGCCGGGACCACCGGCAAGCTGCATGACATCACCCCCGAGAACGCCCGCACGCCGCTCTCGCCCGACTGGGGCTATGTCGGCTTCGGGCTCTACCGGCTCAAGCCCGGCGAAAGCGCGGCCGAGGCGACGGGCGACCGCGAAGCGATCCTGGTGCTGATCGAGGGCAAGGCGCGGGTCGAGGCCGCGGGCCAGGACTGGGGCGAGATGGGCGACCGGATGGATGTTTTCGACAAGACGCCGCCGCATGCGCTCTACGTGCCGAACGGCACCGACTGGACGGCCACGGCCACGACCGATTGCACCCTCGCGGTCTGTTCCGCGCCGGGCAAATCTGGGCATGAAGCCAAGCGTCTCGGCCCCGACGGGATCACGCTCACCGCGCGCGGCAAGGGTGGAAACACGCGCTATATCAACAACATCGCGATGGAAGATGCCGACGTGGCCGACAGCCTGCTGGTCACCGAGGTGTTCACCCCCGACGGCCACTGGAGCTCCTACCCGAGCCACCGCCACGACGAGGACCGCTTCCCCGAGATCACCTATCTCGAAGAAACCTATTACCACCGGCTGAACCGTCCCGGCGCCTGGGGCGTGCAGCGGGTCTATACCGAGGACGGGGCGCTCGACGAATGCATGGCGGTCAAGGACGGCGACGTGGTGCTGGTCCCCCGCGGCCACCACCCCTGCGCCGCGCCCTACGGCTTCGAGATGTATTACCTCAACGTCATGGCCGGTCCGCGCCGCAACTGGCGTTTCCTGCCCGATCCGGCCAGCGCCTTCATCCTCGAACGCGATGGGTGAGGGGGGCGGGTGACGGCGACAGGGCCCGCCGACACAAACGTGCCCCCGGACCCGGGCCCGCGTTTTTTCAAGACGGGCTCGCCACCGACGCCCGGGCGCGCCCTTGGGTCGGATGATCCGCTTAGCTGTGTTGCGGCACCGTCTCCCTGCGCTCGCCGGGCGCGGCGCGGTGATGCTGACGGCGGAGCTTGTGATCGCGGCGGTGGGCCGCCGGGGTGGATTGGCACATCCGGCGGAAATGCCGCGTCAGGTGTTCCTGATGGGTAAATCCGCATTCGAAGGCAATCTCGGCGATCGGCAGGTCCGAAGTTTCGAGCAGATCGCGCGCCTTGTCGACCCGGAGCTGGATCAGGTAGCGGTGCGGCGGCACGCCGATTTGGGTGCGGAACTCCCGCGCCAGGTGGCTTGCGCTCCAATTGACCACTTCGGCGATGTCGTCGAGGCGGATCGAACTGTCGATATTCTTTTCCATGAAGCGGATCGCGCGGGCGAGATTTTGCGACATCCCGCTGAGCATGACGGTCTCGGGACGGTCGGTGTCGGGGCAGCGGCTCGAATAATTCTGCACCAGGTGCGCGGCGATGGCGCGGGCGACGTAGTCGATGTTCACCGCGCCCCGGGCCCCCTCCTTGCCGAGCGCCTCGAACACGGTTTCCATCATCGCCTCGAGGATCCGGTCGGAGCAGATCAGCCGCGGCCGGATGTGGAAATCGCTGGTCATGTTGACGCCCATCTCGCGGGCGACCTGTTCGATCACCGGAGCCCGGATGTAGACGTGCAGCGTGTCGAGCGGCTGGCCGAGGTTGATGGAAAACTCCGAATTGCCCGGGATCAGGTTGATGGCACCGCGCGTCAACTCCTCGGAGAAGCGGTTTCCGTTCCAGCGGCCAAGGGCATGGCAGGGGCCGTCGCGGTTCAGCACGAGCAGGCAGTCGGGCACCGGTGCAAAGGTCTGGCTGAACGGCCGTTCGCGCTGGGCCGATGCATAGACAGACGACCACCCCAGCCCGTCGCTCGATGCGATGCGGTTTGCGATGTGCCGCTCGAGAATTCCATGGGTGTGCGGCAGTTCGAATGGCGCCAAAGCGGTCATGACCTTCTCCCTATGCAGCGCCGGGCCAAGCGTCTCCTTTGTCCGCCGAAGCGGAGGGACGGCCTTGTGCCGATCGTCGCTGATACTCCTCCCTGGAGACGCCGCAGTTGCAGTCGTCCCGCGAACCCGTGCGCGCCACTTTTTAAGTGCGGTCGAGGTTCTTGATCGATTCGTTCGTTATTTGCACACTGTTCGCAGTTTGATTGTGTGAAACCTCGCCGGATTCGTCCAGTCAAAGGGCGAAAAAAGTGCGCATATCACACAGATGTTCGGAATGCGGACGCATTTGGCGGAAAGGTCGGGGATTCCCCCGTATTTGGCAGTGGGTATGGCCGCCGTAACGCCGATTGCCGGTTCTGAAAACGGATTGGCGGCGGCGGAGGCGTCATCGCTTCCGGTCCGCACATGCCCCGAGACACGACCGGGCCGGTCGCCGTCGGCCTGCCACAGCCTGGCCTGGAGATCCGCCTCCGAACGGAAAAAGGGGCGGCCGATGATCCGACCGCCCCTCCGGGGTGTGCAGAACCTGTTGCGGAGAGGTTAGTTCCGCGCCGCCCCGAGCGCGTCGAGCCGGGCCGAGAACGGGTCCGTTTCGACGCCGGTTTCCGCGTCGAGCACAAGCACGGCACGGTTGTCGGGCGTCCATTGCGGCCAGTCCGGGCCGCCCTCGGCCGCGGGCATGCCGGTCTTGGCGAAGGTCGCCCAGTAGCTCGACACCAGGCTGGCCAGCGCCCGGTCGTCGTCGTCGGGCTCGCCGACGAGTGCCATCGACAGGTCGAGATTGTCGAAGACATAGGCGATCTCGGCGGTGTGCGGCGCGCCGAGCTTGCCGTCGCGCGCGCCCTGCGGCATCGCGAAATGGTAGACCCAGGTCGGCTGGCCCGCGCCCGAGCGGGCGTCGGCGGTGGCCTGCACCTGGCCGGTCATCCAGGCGTCGGTGGCGATGACCTGCAGGAGCTCGTGCGGCGCCTTTTCGGGGAAGATCTCGCCGTAGCTCGCGAGCAGTTTGTCGATGTTCTCGGCCGGGATCGAGCCGGCGAAGGGGTTCTTGGCGAAGGCTTCCTTGAGCGCCGCGTCGTCGGGCAGGGGATCGATCGGGGTGACGTTGAAGAACACCGCCTCGGTCGCGTTCGAACCGATGATCAGCGGCACATCCGCCGACAGGGGATCGACATCGGGCTGGAAGGGACCGCGCGGGAAGGACGGGCCGATCACCGGCCCCCAGTTGCCGCCGGCCTTGAGCAGATCCTCGGTCGGCACCGCCTGCAGCGCCGCGACGTCGGCCACGCCGAGGGTTTCCATCACCTCGGCCGCGGTCTTCTGTCCGGCCTCGGTGGGAATGCCGCCCTGCTGCAGCCCGCTCTCGGCCACGGCGCGCTGGAACAGCCCCTTGGCGCCGGGCATCGACAGGAGCGTGGTCACCTTGCCGCCGCCGCCCGACTCGCCGAACACCATCACCCGCTCGGGATCGCCGCCGAAGGCCGCGATATTGTCCTGCACCCATTGCAGGGCCTGGACGATGTCGAGCATGCCGGCATTGCCCGAATCCGGGTCGCCGCCGACGGCGGAGAGATCCATGAAGCCGAGCGCGCCGAGCCGGTGGTTGACCGTGACCAGCACCACGTCCTGCTTCACGGCGAGGTTGGTGCCGTCGTAGCGCACCGAGCCGCCCGAGCCCGAGGTATAGCCGCCGCCGTGGAACCAGACCATGACCGCGCGTTTGCCGTCGTCGGTGGCCGGGGTCCAGACGTTGAGGCGCAGGCAATCCTCGCTCATCGGCGAAGTGTCGAGATCGGCGCCTTCCTCCGGCATCAGGAACGGCGGATAGCCGAAGCCGACGCAGGCGTCGCCGAGCTTGGTGGCCTCGCGGGTGCCTTCCCACGGGGTTACCGGCTGCGGCGGGCGGAACCGGTTCTCGCCACCGGTGTCGGCGCCATAGGGAATGCCGAGAAAGACCTGCACGCCGGCGTCGTACGGGCTGGCCATGCCGGCGATCTCGCCCGCCGTGGTGGTCACGGTCGGCGTTTCTGCAAGCGCCGTGGTCGTGAACAGCGCGGCGGCCAGGCCAAGGCCGAGCGCCGGGCGCAGACTGCCGAAACGGCTCGTGGAATTGGGTCGCGAATTCATCAGGGTCTCCTCCTCACCGATGATGCATCGCCCCCGAGCGTAAGCGGCGCCTCGACCCCGCGCCCTGCATGTTTCGCGCATGATCCTGCTTGGTTCGTGTCTAGCGCTACCACGGGCTTTGCAGGCCTCTTGTGACATGCGGGCGGCTCCGGTCACGGCTGGAACGCCCGCGCCGAACGACAAGAAAACAAATGTCCGAAACGGAGGAGGAGACGTTTCACATGAAGAGAATTCTTTTGGCCACGGCCTGCGCGGCGGCCTTCGCGCTGCCGATCGCGGGGACCGCCCGCGCGCAGGATGTGCCGGCCTGGTCCGACAAGGGGACCGACGATGCCGCCTGGATGGAGACCAAGGCCGCGCTGCAGGCCTTCGGCGAGCAGTTCGACAGCGCGCTCGAAATGTACCGGCACATGGAAGCGGCGCTGGCGCCGGCCGATAAGCTGAGCTGGGAAGACATGGCCGCGCCGGAATACGACTGGTCGGGCGTGTTCACCCGCACCGGCGGCGGGCTGAGCTTCGACCCTGAACTCAAGGCCAGCGAGATCTCGGCCCAGCTCACCGAGGCGGGCGCGGCCGCGCGCGAAACCAAGATCAAGATGATGGCGGAGACCGGCGGCGAATACGATCCGATCTCGGATTGCCGGCCGCCCGGCGTGCCGCGCTGGCTGACCGAGCCTTTCCTGAAGGATTACGTGGTCACGCCCGATCTGACCTATCTGATGAACGAGATGGTGAACGACGTGCGCCGGGTCTACACCGACGGGCGCGACCACACCGATCCGGCGGATGCCTATCCGAGCTGGAACGGCGACACCATCGGCTTCTGGAAGGACGGGGCGCTCTACACCCATACGGCGTATCTGATGCCGGGCCAGTACCAGCGCGGCACCCAGCCCGATTACTCGGATCAGGTCGAGGTGGTCGAGCGCTGGCACAAGGTCGATGACGTCACGCTGCAATCCGACGTCTGGGTCTTCGACCCGGTGAACCTGGCCGAGCCCTGGTACACGCGCCAGAGCTGGACCGAGCTCGCCAACGACGACGCTTTCCTCAGGATCCGCTACTGGGACTGCCGCGAAAACCAGAACAACGACATCATCGTGCGGGACGACGGCACCAGCCAGTTCCCCGACTTCGACTTCGTCGCCGATGACGCGGCGGTGTCGGATGACGCCTCTGTCAAGGCGGCGGCGAGCGCGAACTGAACCTGAAAAGGAGGAACCAACATGCTGACCAAGCTCAAATCCGTCTGCGGTACGGCCGCGCTCGCGGTTGCGGCCACCGCGCTGCCCGCTGCTGCCCACCATTCCGCGGCGATGTTCAACCACGAAGAACTCGTCGAAGTCGACGGGGTGGTGAAGGAATTCCAGTACACCAACCCGCACAGCTGGCTGATCGTCGAGGTGACCGCCGAAGACGGCAGCACCACGCTGTGGGGCTTCGAGGCGGAAGGCCCGTCGACGCTGATGCGCGCCGGGATCCGCAAGTCGATGCTGCCGCCGGGCACCGCGAT
>JAGRMP010000385.1:0-2623 GCA_020441225.1 Maritimibacter sp.
TTGAACCTGACCGGAATGCGGAACAGCTCGGGATATTCGCCCGCATGGGGCGGCGGCGCATAGGTCACGTCCATCTCGATGGCAAAGACGCGGTCGGGAAAGGAGCGGCGAAACTCGCTGATGAACCGCGCGAATGCGGCCTCGATGCCGATGAACTCGCCGTCCGGCACCGGCAGGTGGTCGATGATCCAGAGCTCTTTGCCGGTGTCGCGCACCTCGAACCGATCGGCGCCCTTCATGATGTCGACATCCGCCATCAGCCGGGAATAGCGGTTGAGCTGGGTCATGGAATGCAGCATCGAGCCCGAACTGTGCACGATCTGGCCGACGATCGACATGGTTTCGAGCCGGGTTTCGAGCGTGTGGCGCAGGAGCAGGGCAGAATCGCCGGTCTCGCGGATCGCGGTGGCGATCAGCCCGTGGTAGGCGGCAAGCGGGACCCGTGCGTCCTGGCTGTCGAGATCCGCCGCGCCGAGCCCGGTGGCGTCGAGCAACCGTGCCCGGTCGACACCGCGGTCGACCGTGTAATCGAGCAAAGCCCGGACGAACCCGGCGGCGACGGTCGGCTGCGACATGACATTCCCATTGGCATCGGGACCGATCCGCCGGCCCCCGCGCGCAGGATGCCACAGCCCCGCCGCCCGCGCCAGCAGCGGCGGGCCGGGATTACGCCCGGACCTCGAACGCGGCGGAGAGCGTCGCGGTGCTGTCGCCGCCGACCCAGAGATCGAAGCGGCTCTCGTCCTGCACCCGGTCGCGCGTCGCCGCGCTCCAGTAGCTGAGGTCATCCGGGCCGAGGGTGAAGCGCACCACACGGGTTTCGCCGGGCGCGAGCGTGACCCGCTCGAAGCCCTTCAGCTCCCGCACCGGCCGCGCCGCCGTGCCGTAGCGCTGGTGGATGTAGAGCTGCACCACCTCGTCGCCGGCCACCGGACCGGTGTTGGTCACCTCGACGGAGACCTCCAGCGTCTCACCGGGCGCGATCCGCTCGGCCGACAGGTTGAGCCCACTGTAGGAAAAGCTGGTGTAGCTGAGCCCGTAACCGAAGGGATAGAGCGGACCGTTCGCCTCGTTCCAGTAGCGCTCCTCGGCCCAATCGGGCTTGTGCGAGCGCAGATGCGCATAGGGCAGCGGCACCTGGCCGATGTTGCGCGGCCAGGCATAGGGCAGTTTGCCGCCGGGCACCGCCGCGCCGAACAGGAGGTTCGCCACCGCCTCGCCGCCGCGCGTGCCCGGATACCAGATCATCATCCTGGCCGCAGGTTCGGCGCCTTTCAGATCGACCGGCCGGCCGGTCATGATGAGCAGCACCGTCGGCGTGCCGGTCGCGAGCACCGCTTCGAGCAGCTCCTGCTGCCGCCCGGGCAGATCGAAGGACGAGCGCGAAGCGTGTTCGCCGATCATCACCTGCGCCTCGCCCAGCACCAGCACCGCGACCTCGGCAGCACTCGCAAGCCGGACGGCATGGGCGATCTCGGTGTCGTCATCGACCACCACACGGCGGGCCTGCGGGTGGATGTCGTCTTCGAAGATCGACTTGTGCAGCCGCGCGGGCAGGGTCACGCCGGGCGAATAATCCACCCGCGTCGCATTGCCCACGACGGCACGGATACCGGCGAGCACGGTCACCGTCTCAGCATCGTCCTGGGCAAAGACCCAGGGACCAGCGGTATCGCGCGCGCCGTCCGCGAGCGGGCCGATCACCGCGATGGACCCGGTCTCGCGCGTGAGCGGCAGAAGCCCGTCCCGGTTCTCAAGAAGCACCGCCGAGCGCTCGGCGGCGACCCGCGCCACCTCGCGATGGGCGGGCGCGGCGAGCGTGGCGGCGGCGGCGGAAAGATCGACGTAGGGCGCCTCGAACAGGCCCATGCGCAGCTTGGCCTCCAGCACCCGGCGCACGGCGGTGTCGAGCTGCGCCTCGGTGATCCGCCCCGCCTCCAGAGCCTGCGGCAGCGTCGCGAAGGCCGCTTCGCCGAAGGGCGGCGCCATTTCCATGTCGATCCCCGCGTCGAGCGCGCGCACGGCGGCGTCGCGCAGATCCGCGGCATAATGGTGGGTCTCCAGATCCGCCGCCGCACCCGCATCGGTCACGACCCAGCCCTCGAAGCCGAGCGCGTCCCGCAGCACGTCGGCGAGCAGCCACCGGTTGCCCGAGGCCGGCACGCCGTTGAGCGCCATATAGGCCGACATCACGTTGCCCGCGCCCGCCTCGATCGCGGCCTTGAACGGCGGCAGGTAGAGGTTCCACAGCTCGTTGTCGGAAATCTCCGCCTCATCGTAATCGCGCCCGCCAAAAGCTGCGCCGTAGCCCGCGAAATGCTTCGGCCCCGCGATCACCCGGCCCGGCGCACCGATGTAATCGCCCTGGAAACCCCGCACCTGCGCCGCCGCCATCGCGGCGCCCAGCACCGGGTCTTCGCCCGCGCCCTCGATCATCCGGCCCCAGCGCGCGTCGCGGGCGATGTCGACCATCGGCGCAAAGGTCCAGTGCAGCCCGATGGCGCGGGCCTCGGCGGCGGCGACCGCCTGCGCCGCCTCGGCGACGCCCGGATCCCAGCTCGCCGCCAGCGCCAGCGGCACCGGCAGGATCGTGCGCAACCCGTGGATCACGTCGAAACCGAAC